>NZ_JAAHHZ010000430.1:0-4050 GCF_010672005.1 Moorena sp. SIO4A5
TGAGATGATGGAGCCGCTGCGGGCCGCAACCGAGATCTTGCCCCGCGACCGTCCCCGCTCAATAGGCAATAGGCAATAGGCAAGAGGCAATAGGCAAGAGGCAATAGGCAATAGGCAATAGCGATGCTTCAAAAAGTAGTATATAAGTTACGGAATTCTGAAGGGAAGCGATTGACCTTGGCCTTTAGGCCACGCTACGCGAATGGTCACGCTACGGGATGCTCGGTACGAGCCGCTACGCGAACGCAAAAAAACAGACTTTACTGAGTATAAATACTTTTTTAATGAATAGGAGTAGAGTGGGCATCCTGCCCGCGCGAAAATATAGCGATGCAGCGCGGTCTTGGGAAGGCAGCGCGGTCTTGGGGGTTCCCCCCATGAGCGACTGCCGTGGTTTCCCCCATGAGGGACTGCATCAAGACATTGAAACTGGCAAGATGCCAGTTCCACGCAAGATGCCTCTCGAACGGGCAAGATGCCCATTCTACAGGTGTGACCCAAGGGCGCGAGCAATCCCTCGCGCCCTTGGAGGCGCGCACCTACTCTTAAAATCATTCCATTATTAAGCAACAGCTTACTTTTTTAGTATCCTTGAAGAACATATTGTCTAGCACTATTTTTTAATCATAGAAAATTTATTTATAAAAAAATTCCTTAGTGAATTGCAAACCGCTGTATTTTGTTTTTGGAATTTACTCTTCAAACTCCTTAATTTTTTTCATGTATTGTTTTGATTTTCCTTCAGATAACTGAAGTCTTTGTTCTTTTTGAATGCGGAAATATTCATTATAAACTTCCTGACTTTCTTTCTGCTCAAGTAAATAATCATAAGGACCTTTGCCAGACAAAAGTTTAACTAATATAGGTGAGATTTCAATAGTGACGAATAAGGCAGTTATTAGCCAATTAATATTACGAATATTCGGATCATCTTTAGATAGTTCTTCTAAAGCAACAAGGCGGGCTAAGAAGCCATTTGATTCTTTATCAATTTTTTCTTGATTCAGTTGTTCTAAGTTACTCTCTGGTGACTGCAAAATTAGGTTACGTTCTTTAAGCTTATCTATTTTTTCCTCTTTCTCCTTAACTTTATTATCTAATTCAATAAATTTTTGTTTTATTTCATCTGCATAGTTTCGTTTGTCTTGATAAACAATTCCTTTTCCAAGTTGGCCTGTTCCCTGTGTACCTTCTGCTTCTGCATTAGCCGCATATTCAGCATCTTGCCATTCATTTTTATACTTATTTTTATCTTTATTTAAGGCTTGAATTTCTTGCTCCAATTCTTTTATTGGTTCGGTAAGTTTTTCTTTGGCTATATCATTTTTATTTTGTTCTATTTTCTGATTAATTTCTTTTTCAAATAGCCTCAATTCAAGGGGTTTAGCAACCACAAAGCTTAATAATAATGCTATTAATAATCGAAGACTTGTTGCTGCAATAAATGGCAAATTTAAATTTGATTCTGTTTGTTTTCTCTTAGAGCTTAAAATTAAAAAACGATCTAAGTTAAAAACTATAAAACTCCAAAATGTTCCTCCTACACAAGAAGCTGCTACAGAACCGAATACTGTAAAAATAGCATAACCACCGGAAAAAATAGCCGTTGTTGATGTTAGCAAAACCGTGGTACCAATTGCTGTATATTTATATCGTTCTGTCAAACATTCTTTTTGTGCCAAAATATGATGATCTGCACCAGCAGACCAGAGCAAGAATTTTTCTAGTGAATTTAAATTATCGTTAATTGTTGGAGTCTGTATTAGGTGTTGAAGTTCAGCTGGTAAGCCAATTTCGTTGATAAAAGTACCAACCGCTTCAACACCATAAGCATTAAGAGCACTTTTGATATGTTCTGTAGCTCTTTCCTGAATTTGCTCCCGTTGTTGTAAGAAGTCTAAGGCATTATAGTCTTGAGCGGAATTACGGAAGTAATTATCAACCATCGATGCTAAGACCCTATTCACAAGGTTTTTAATAGAGCTATATTTAACCGCACCATTAGACAAGGGGCTGAGAACTCCTCCTTCTTCCTCAACTGGCTGAAAACTATTAGCATTTGGTGAACCCACACGAGAGATCATTTTAGGGGAATTTTTGGGAGCAATATTAATAACCTGTGTGACTTCAAGTTTCAAAACAAAGCCATCTTTTGATCGAAGCTCTAAGGTTTTCAAATTAGAATCGTAGTTGGTTGCTGGTTTATCTCTATTCGTCCAGTCCAAAGTTATTTCATGGGCAGGAACTATTACTATACTTTTCACTCTTGTATTGATAGGATGTGTTCCAGCTTCTATTGGTATGTTCTGAATCCCTTTATACCCAATTGGAACGATATGAAACCGAGAACCATAAGTAGTTTTCTCTTGATTGGCTTGGCTATTCTTACCAACATTTGAGATTAAAACTCCAACTGTTCCAGTTTTAATATTAGTTAAAGGCACTTGTTCAACTTCCACAAACCAAGGATTTAAACTCCAAAAACCTTCTTCGATAAATTCTTCTTGTAAACCTCGATAGCCAGCTTTGTCAATAAACTCCTGTGGCTGCTGAAACTTATTATGTCCCTCAATAACTGGTCCCGCAATGTCCCCTCTTGGTAAGGGCTTACCATCAAAAGTGGTAACAATACCAATTTTACCTGATTCAACTCTGTAAACTTTTAATTGTTCTGGCTTCAGTCCATATTGCTGGGCATTGTCAGTAGTAACTACTGTAAATAGTTCAGTGTTTATTCTATAGTAACCTTCAGTAAGAATTGCTCGCTGTTTACCTTGTTGACCACCGTTGTTGAGAAAGGCTTCAGCATTCTGAAAATTATCGCAATCTACAGCTTTACCTAGTATTTGTCCTGGTGGTAGTTCAGCACCATCTTGAGCAATAACTAGCCCTATCTCCCCTGAGCGAATATTAATTAATGGTACATTGTGAACTTTAAACAACTCTGTATTAATGTAGTGAATTCCAGGAGGAATAATGGCTAATTGGTTACCTTGTTGACCGCCGTTTTTGATAAATGCTTCAGCGTCCTGAAAAGTGCCACATTCAACAACTTTACCAAAGTTCTGACCAAGTGGAAGTGGCTGACCATCCCTTGCTTCCACTAAGCCTACTTCATTAACTCTAATTTTGATAAGTTCAACTCTCTTAATTTTGAAAAGTTCTGTATTAATTGCGTATTTGCCAGTAGTAAGAATCTTTAACTGTTGTCCCCTATATCCCCCATTATAAATAAATGCTTTTCCATCCTCAAAATTGTTACATTCAACAGCATCACCAAAGGTTTTTCCAATCGGCAGTGGCTTGCCATCTTTCGCTTCTACTAAGCCAATTTCATAGTCATAAATGGAAGTAATTTTACTGATTTCAACAGAAAAAAGTTAGTATTAATCCGATAAATACCATTTCTTAAAATGCCTAACTGCCTACCCCGTTGACCACCATTTTTGATAAAGGCACGACCATCTTGAAAGTCATCACATTCTTCGACAACTTTACCAAACATTTTACCTGTGGGAAGAGAAGCACCATCGTTGGCTGTTACTAATCCAATTTCATCTTTATCAATCTGTATAGCTTTTTGTTTGACAACTTTATAGGACAACGGAGAGTGGAAATGTCGTCCAGGACCAAGAGTATCAACCTGCCAACCCATTTCTCCATTAAGAGCAATTTGACGATTAGATGGTAAAGGACTACCAAACTTTTTATAGACAATTCCCACCTCATCTTCAGAGATTACATAAACGCCAGGTGCCCGATCAATTGCCATAACAAAAACTCCAATCCATTTAATTAACTAGTTAATAATCAAAATAAGAATTTTTCGCTACCTTAATCCTTATTATTTTAGGATAAAACAAAACCTTTTCATATCAATCAATCCCTCGATCTGATCTGAGGGGGTGACATGAGCCCTAAAAAGCTTAGTATATAAGGCTTTGATGCCAATGAGCTTATGGAAGATACAGCCCCAGATTAACCCTCGATTCATTATTCACATCTTGATGATAGTTGTCATTTGGACCATAGATACGTCGGCCTGCGTTC
>NZ_JAAHHZ010000431.1:0-4047 GCF_010672005.1 Moorena sp. SIO4A5
GCTGGAGAGTTCTAACGGTGACACCAGCGATTTTGGCGAATTCATGAGGACGATAATGCATCTTCGACAATCCTGTGTAGGTTTGTCGAAGATTGTGGATGATTCAAGGACTAATTGTCAACTCTCCGAAGTTTAATGTAGTGCCACCGGGAGTAAATGAAACTGTCTTCTTCCCCTACACCCGCACTCAAGGGCGAGTAGCTAGTGATATTAAGCGGTTGGATGAATTGCTGTTTACCCTAGACGACGAGGCCCAGGTGTTTGGCAAACTGGATTATCCTAACAAGCGCCCGATTTTTTCCATGGCTCGTCTTGACCGCATTAAGAACCTGACTGGATTAGCGGAGTGCTTTGGTAAGAGTCGAAAGTTGCAGGAACGCTGTAACTTGATTTTAATTGCGGGTAACTTGCGCACTGAAGACTCCAGCGACAGCGAAGAAAAGGCAGAAATTGTCAAGCTTTACCAGATTATTGAGGAGTATAATCTCTACGGCAAGATCCGCTGGTTAGGGGTGCGCTTATCAAAGAGTGACTGTGGTGAAGTCTATCGGGTGATTGCTGACCGTCATGGTATTTTTGTGCAGCCAGCCCTGTTTGAAGCCTTTGGTCTAACAATTTTGGAATCGATGATTTCTGGTTTACCAACCTTTGGTACCCAATTTGGTGGACCGTTGGAGATTATTCAGGACAAGGTCAATGGTATCCTGATTAACCCTACTAACCAGGAGGAAATGGCTCAGAAAATCCAGGATTTTGTGACTAAGTGCGAGGAAAATCCCCAGTACTGGGAGGAAATTTCCAATCAGGGCATAGAACGAGTCTACAGCACCTATACTTGGAAAATCCACACTACGCGCTTGCTATCCTTAGCAGGGATTTACGGCTTCTGGAACTATACGTCTAAGGCAAACCAGGAGGATATGCTGCGTTATCTAGAAGCGTTGTTCCATCTGATTTATAAGCCTCGGGCTAAAAAGCTTTTGGAGGAGCATATGAGTCAGATTACTTAGGTTTTATAGCAATTCTCATAGTCATGAGCGACATTGCTTATCCTTTTAAGGCAGAAGGCAGAAGGCAGAAGGCAGCAAGGCAAGAAGCTCTTAAGGCAATAAGTGCCAATCAAAAGTGTACCTCATAGCTATGAGAAACGCTATATAGCTATGGTTGGAAGAGAGTCAAGCAGAATTTAGTTACGATTAACCTGAGTTCGACGTAAGAAAATCAGCTACAAACACCAACTCACCTGAGTTACAGAGTTTTGTTCTGTCGGAGCAATTATCAATAATCAATGATTATTGATAAATCCTTGTCGTTAACTACTTCCCATGATTGTAAATTTTTATTACTTTAAATTAAATAATATTAACATTATCTTCTTTTTTTGCACCAAACCTCTGATAATAAATAATTATTTTTCAGAGAGAAACAGAGCATGGAAATTGAAAAATTGTTTTGTGAAATAGACGACTTTTGTTTAGTCTTTGAAGAAAGCTTCAAGTCGAAGCTAATTGCACATCAAACAAAAAAAATAATCCGAAAAAGTAAACTGTGTTTGAGTGAAATCATGAATATTATTGTTGATTTTAATCGTTAAATTTATCGAATTTTCAAGGCTTATTATCAACATTTACTTCAATTTTACCAACAAAACTTTCCTCGATTAGTTAGTTGCAATCGATTTGTTGAGTTAATTTATCAGACTTTGATGCCTTTAATTTTTTATCTAAATTATCGTACAGTACCAGTGACAGGAAGAACGTTTTATCGACAGTATACCCATACCAATTTGCCATCCCAAAAGAGCCAAAATAAATAAGGGATTTACTGGTTTAGCGGCCTGGGGCAAAAGTTCTATGGGTTGGTTTTTTGGCTTTAAACTTCATTTAATAATTAAGGGATTTACTAGTTTAGCGGCCTGGGGCAAAAGTTCTATGGGTTGGTTTTTTGGCTTTAAACTTCACTGTACCTGTGCCAGATTTAACCCAGAATATCTGGGGTTATCTGGAGATCAAGGTTATATCAAAAAAGAATTATGGTCAGAAGTCTGGAACAAAAACATCAAACTCATTACACCTCTCAAAAAGAATATGAATAATAAATTAATGCTTTCCTGGAAACAAATAATGCTCAGAAAAAGATCTTTAATTGAGACAGTTAATGACCAGTTAAAAAATATTTCACAAAGCGATGCATCAAGACATTGAACATTATCGTCATCCTAGCATTATTAATTTTCTGGTCAATGTCGTCGCTGGTTTAATTGCTTATTATTTTCAACCCAAAAAGCCTTCGTTAAATTTGACAAAAGAGGGTCTAAAATACAAAAATTACTAGTTTCATTAACTTGTAAATTCTTTTTTTATTTAGTTAAATTTATCAATACAGTATTTTTTGTCTCACGGGGTGACAACAAATATCAAACCTAGATAGGTGTTAGATTTTAGGTTTTAGGTTTTGGGTAAAATGAGCGCATCGGAGTCATTTGTATTTGCCAGCAATTGAAGCAAATTTTACCAATTAAACTTCTTCTATAGTTTTATTAAATCCATCCCGCTTGACAATCTTCCCTAAAACCTAACCCCTAAAACCTAACCCCTGTAAGATTTTCAATTAGCTTGTCACCCCCTGAGATTTTTTGGACTAGTATTTTTTGAACTTTTGATGTCAATAAACGCAGATTATTGACACAAGCTTTACTCTGATTGATTTTCAGATTTATCCCTTATATCGAACTCAGGTATATATAGCTATGGTTGGACGAGAGTCAAGCAGATTTTAGTTACGATTAGGGTTGACAAGTATTTTTTTTTGTGATAGTTTTTTAATCGTGCTTAGTATAGGGCGCTATCAACGCTCAAAAAATAAGCACACCGAAGTATAGTTAAAACAGTAAAAAACTGTTGTAAGGGAGCAAGTAAGCGTTGAAAAACGCTATCTACCAAGGAGCTTGAAACTTGGAAAATATCAGATGTTCAGACCTTGACGAGAAGTTTTCCAATCTGGTAGAGTTGTTGCGCTTGAGAGCCCTAACTCAGCCTGCTAAAATCGCTTATACCTTCCTAGAAAAAGGGGAAGAAGAAACTGATCGTATCACCTATGAGGTATTAGACAAACGCTCAAGGGCGATCGCCAGCCAGTTGCAGTCTCTGGGGGCAACGGGGGAACGAGCTTTGCTAGTCTATCCACCAGGTATAGACTTCATTGCTGCCTTCTTTGGGTGCTTGTACGCTGGCGTAATTGCAGTGCCCGCTTATCCACCACCCCGACGCAGTCACAATCTCTCTAGGTTATTAGCGATCGCATCAGATGCAGAGGCGTTGTTTGCCCTAACTACCACATCTCTTATGACCGAGTTAACCAGTCGCTTTGCCCAGCATCCAGCTCTGGGGAGGCTGCACCTGCTTGCTACCAATAAATGCGTACGCGACCAAGGGTTGGACTGGTCTGAAGCAAACCTAGACCGCAGTAGCCTGGCCTTTATCCAGTACACCTCCGGTTCTACGGGAACACCCAAGGGAGTGATGGTGAGTCACGGTAATCTGCTACACAATGAGCGGATGATTAAGCAAGCCTTCGGACATAATAGCCAGCAAACAAGTGTAGTAGGTTGGTTGCCGACTTTCCACGACATGGGACTGATTGGAAATGTATTGCAGCCCTTGTATTTGGGCATAAGAGCAATTCTTATCTCACCCCTGGCATTTCTCCAGCAACCTATCTTTTGGCTACAAACCATTTCACGATACCAAGCTACTACTAGTGGCGGCCCCAATTTTGCTTATGACCTGTGCGTTCGTAAAGTTAAGCCAGACCAGTTGGCTACTCTAGATCTGAGCAGCTGGGATGTGGCTTTTACAGGAGCAGAACCAGTCCGTGCCGAGACTCTAGAGCAGTTTGCTGCTAAATTTGGCCCCTGTGGCTTCCGAAAAGAGGCGTTTTACCCCTGCTATGGCATGGCAGAAGCGACGTTATTTGTGTCTGGGGGGTTGAAAACAGAGCAACCAGTTATCTGTTCGCTTGATGGGAAAGCATTAGAGCAAAATAAAG
>NZ_JAAHHZ010000432.1:0-4040 GCF_010672005.1 Moorena sp. SIO4A5
TTTTATAATCTATTTGGAAATCCTAGATTGGGACTAAGGGCGCAAAAGTCATAAAAAAAAGAGCATGGCGTAAACGTTACCATCAGTGATTTTTTGGTAAACCTCATGCAGCATTGCTCCTGCAACCTGCAACCTGCAACCTGCAACCTTCAACCTTCAACCTTCAACCTTCAACCTTCAACATTTAACCTTTAACCTTCAACATTTAACCTTAAAACTTCAACTTCCAACCAAAACTTATTCCCAACTTTGGAATTGATTCATCCAAGCTGTAATCTGATCACGGCGAGTTTCAAAGGTAGCAGCAATCCAGATAAACCCAATTCCCACAAACAGCGCTACCACCCATTTAGAAAATGGATAATCAACGCTAAAAATCAGTAGTTGGTAGATCGCATTAATTAAAAATGTTCCCGTCCCAACATAAAGAAATGCTCTTACTTTCATCGCCAATCCAGCAAAAATTAGCACTACACTAATTCCCCCAGTTAATAACCCAAGCCATTGAGCAGTCCAAAAGGAAACCAAACAAATCATACTAGTCCCGATTAACCGGAGATTGTGACGTATTTGTTTTTGGGGGGGTTGGCTTAGATAGGGATCGACTTGGGCAATATAGAGTAAGGATAAACTCAAGGGGAGAACATACCAAAGAGCAGCAGTTAAGTGTAGTTGTCCAAACCAGCGGAGCAACATCCAGTCAATTACTATTACACTGATAAAGGTAAACCGAATTTGCTGATTAAAAATTGCGAGAATAATATAGAAAGCTGCGATAATCAGCAAACTAGCTAAATTACCGCTATAGGGATTTTCTGCAATGGCAATCAGGGGGATTAAGAAAGCAGCGATTTGCCAAGGACGTTTTGACCAACCCCAATTTTCCCAAGGTAGGAAATACAAAAAGTAAGCGACTAAGGATGCGATCGCACCTTTCCAAGGCACTAATGGTCCGGATAACAGACGCGCCACAGGGGTATTAATCCAATACAGCCGCATCCCCCATGCTTCAGCAAAACCTAAATAAACCCAGATTTCTCCAAGCAAGGGATTCGACCGATTCCGTCCTTGAGAAATAGCATAGATAACTAAAAACGCGCCAGTACTAAATCCCAGCATCATAGCGGATTCAATGGGCTCAGTTGTTGCTGCTATCAACAAACAACTACTCCATATCCAATGGAGATAGGAAATAACCTTTAGTTCTTTTGGGGTAAAATGTAGATATCCTTTCAGCCAAGGAGAAAATACCCGATAGGCGTACATAATACTAGTGCCAAGCACTGCCATTATAATCAATCCATCCCCTCTTGCTCCTCCTCCTAACTGGGATAATTGATAGAACAACAGTTGATAGGCAGAAACCGATATCCCAAATAGCGCCAGGTAAATTAGAGGTTTAAATTCTGCACGGCGACGCCCTACCCCAATGGCAATTATTGCTAGGGCAAAAGAGGATAAACCTGTCCAATTGGTAAAGGTTCCCCAACGTAAGAGCGGTCCTAAGCTACCGTATAGTAGTGGAATAATATGCCAGCTACTAGGTATTTTGTCGAGATTAGATCGGCGTCGCCACCAATCTCCTAACAATTGAGCAATTAGTCCTAATATTATATTGGCAATGGCTAAATTGATCAGTGAATGCTCAAATAAGCCCAGCGCTTCTGTTAAGCCCAGCGTTTCTGTAGTTAACAGTTCCACACTCCAACCAATCCCATAAATAGCCCAGTTGGATGGATAAGGAAAACTGCGATACGCGATCGCTCCTAAGGTCACTGCATTTACAATGAGCATAAACCATGTTGGTGACCAAAACCCAATGTAGACTATCAGAGAATAACAAGTCAGCAGAATTAGCTGAAAAATACACAGTGCGATCGCCCACCCATCCATTGCTTGTGCATAGAGTTTTGGGAGGTTAGTTTGTTGTTCGCGTAGCGTGGCCTTTTGGCCAAGGTTAGATGGTTGAAGGTTAGATGGTTGAAGGTTAGATGGTTGTTCGCGTAGCGTGGCCTTTTGGCCAAGGTTGGATGGTTGAAGGGTTGAAGGTTGAAGGGTTGAAGGTTGAAGGTTAGTTTGTTGTTCGCCTTTGGCGTTCCCTTCGGGTAGGTTGGCTTGTTGATTTGAAGTTTTGAATTGTGATTGGTTATCCTGTATCTTGCTAATACGAAGTAACCAGCTTTGCCATAACCATAAGGTTAAAATAGCGATCGCTCCAACAACAAACCAATCTTGTCCGGACGGTTGGGGAAACCCAAGGATGCCATCCCAAAGCAGGAACCCGACTAAGCTGATGCCGCATCCTACGGTAATTGCTGCTGATGTTAATTGCTTTAAATAGCGGGTATTAACCAACATCAGTGCTGTAGCGGATGCTAAACTGATTAACCTAATTCCTGGTATTCCTAGGATCAGCAATTGGGATAGGATGACAGCAACTACACTCAACCGGATCACAAACTTGTCTTGAGGGGGTTGCCAACTGCGATAACCACGTGCTAATCCAGTCAGAGATAATGGAGTGATTAGCCACAACAGACCCCATGCTCTCTGGTAACTATCTGGGTTAACGTCGTAGGGACTATAGTTAACACACAATAATACATAACTCAGACCAGCTAAAGTTAAACCCAAGTGCCAAGCACTCTCTCGCCAAATCTTGACATAGTCAGAAGTAGCGGGAATCTTTAAACTCAAGCTCCATTCTGCTAGCATCAGGGCTAATAAAATTGCTGAAAAGCCGCCTAGATGTAGGTTGGGAAAGAGATAGTTAATGGCACTGATAACGGTTGCGATCGCACTACTGTGGGTTAGGTAGACCCTTAAGCGCAGATGATGCTTAATCCCTAACCTATCCCGTCGCTGAGTCACAATCCCTAAAGTGATAGCAGAATTAATACCATTAATCGTGAGTAACAGGGGATTGGAAAAACATAGAGTAGTTAGAGAAACTCCTATTCCTAGTGCAATGACTTCTGCAAATTCTGCCAGATCATGTTTTTTGCGCTGATATAACCAATCTGCTAACCCAACAATTAAAACCAGATAGGGAAACAGTACTAAACTCAACAATACATAGGGAGTTTCTTGGGAATGGGTTAACGTAGTTGCTGTTTCCAGTAGCGAGGTTTGTATTGATGGCGGAATCAATCGCCATGAAAGCCAAACCATCTGTAAGCCAATGGCTAATATGGCGGCTAAATCGGAACGTCGCCAAGATTTTAGTAAACGATTGACAAATAACCACACCCCTAGCCCACTGACAATCATGGCTTGCCAAGGAATCTCAGCTGCTACACAAACTAGCCAACCCAGCACCAGCAAGCTACCCCCTAACCAAATCATAGGGAGACGGGGAGACGGGGAGACGGGGACAGATGGTGCCTGAGGCTTTTGGGATAGCCAGTAGAGAAACCAACCACACATCCCAATAGCTAACCCCAGTTGTTCAATATCGACACCTATGACAAAAATGGCTCTAAATAGCAGGATGCCGATGCCATAAACTAAGATGCGGAAGCCAGCAACATCAAAAATAAATGCTGAATTTTTCTTTCTGGATTCTATATATAAGGTAGCGATGGTGCTACCGATGCCCAAATAGACTGCTCCTATGGGAAATCCAGGGATACCCCAAGCCCAATTTAGGTAACTCAAACCTAAATAATTAATAATGGGTAAGGGAAATGATTTTTGTTGTCGTAATCGTAAAAATCCGTTCCCGTAGCCGCGACCTAAGAGTATCGAACTTAGTACTATCGCACTTAGTACCACTGTCGCCACTGCTACCACTAGCCAATTTAAGGGATGACGCCACAAACCAAAGCCATCCATTGCCCAAAAATTGACTGGGATCAGCAACAGAGTTACAACTCGCAAGGTCTGAGCCGTTAACGGTAAATTCCCTTGTTTGGTTGTCCAAGCACTAATCCCCCAAAAGCTCAAGGTATAGGCAAGCAATACTCCATACTGTCCAGCAGCTGGGAAATTGTCCCATTGACTAGCAGCCAGTACCCCAGAGGATACCACCACCATAAACA
>NZ_JAAHHZ010000433.1:0-4037 GCF_010672005.1 Moorena sp. SIO4A5
TAGTACATACTAGTCATAAAGTAAAGTATTGTTAATCAATTAATCAAATGCCAGTTCCTTACAGTTACGATTTAAGAAAAAAAGTGATTAGTGCTATCGACGATGGCATGGGAAAAACTCAAGCTATAGCAAGTCTTATACCCATGAGGTACAAATCTCTGGTTTTTAGGGAGCAGGGAGCAGGGAGCAGGGAGCAGGGAAGAATGAAGAGGGAAGAGGGAAGAGGGAAGAGGGAAGAGGGAAGAGGGAAGAGGGAAGAGGGAAGAGGGAAAAAATAATGTGTACCTCATAGCTATGATAAACGCTATAATTTTGATAATTAATACTAATAAATTTGTCATTATTAATCGGCAATAATACTCAAATTGCCAATCATAAATTACCGGAACACACTATTATTTTTCTGTTCTTCTTGCTTGTGTGTTATCCTCTTCTGATTTGTCGTTATAAAGGGGTTTACTGTTTTCTTCTAGCCCTTCTTCAACCACAGGTTGGTTAGTTTTATTGGGATTTTCTTGCTTTTGGTTATCTTCAACAATGAATTCAATTTGAGATTCCTGCTGCTGGGGTGGTGCTACCTTTTGATTGCCAAAGCCGCCAAATAAATTACCAATCAGACCATCAAGTTTGACAGTAAGTCCTAAATACGGACCACTGGCGGAACGAGAGCCACGGAAGTCGTAGTCGTCAATATTACCAAGAGCGTATCCAGCAGCAAGGCGCAGACTGGGAGTCAGGTAGTAGCCAGTTTCAATCAGGAAGCCATTTTCAAAGTAGTCTGCTGAAGGTTGAGAGATCAAGCGAGCTTCACCGACTATATCCCAGTTGTAGCCTAGACGATAGGATGCTCGGAGTTGACCGAGATGAATGGTGCTATCTCCGATTAAATCATTGGATAAATAGGATTTACTATAACGCAAAGCATATTTACCGTAAAATTCCCATCGCCAGTTGGGAGCATATATCATTTCGCCGGAAAATAGATGTTCGTTATAACCAGTACCACTGCCCAATAAAATCGTATCGGGAATAGTAGCGGGATTCTGGCGAAATTCATAGCGCATTAAAGCGTTAAAGTTATCGCTTGCGGGATTACGGTAAGCAACACCTAGCCTGAGATTGATCGAGTTTCCTAATCGGCTCCTAAGCCTTTGATTAGCAGCATTCGCCTGTCGATAACTAAACAAAGCAGTTATAGCAGGAGACAATTTCCCAGAGGCGGCACCAGTGATGACAGTGTTGTTGCCACGATTAGAAGAACGATGCTCCCATTTGAAGCTGGCTTTGAAATCGGGACTGTCAGTGTATTCAAAACCGATACTGTAGCTTTCTCCACTCTCAAATCCAAGGGCTGAGGCTCCTTGACCAAAAGCGTAAGGTTGACTGAACTGATCAGCAGCAGCGTTTTCTCCAAGGAAATTACCTAATACCCGCTCATAAGCAAGGTTTAGTCGCATGCCAGGGAAAATCGTCCAGCCCTGCTTCAATCCGATAGCGCCCTGACCGGTCATCTGATCTAATCCGCCAACAATGGAGTAACGTCCAGAGATAGTGGTATCAGAGCCAAGATTGTAATCGCCACTGATACCAAGATGGGTAATTTCCTGTCCCTCAAATTGCCCTCGGGTAAACCATTGTTGTCCGATATTGATGGTAATTCCTCGATATACTCGCCAGTCTAATCCGATCGCAGTCCGGTCTGAATACACTGAATCGGTTTCGCTAGATAAGGTTAGTTCATTTAGAGCCTGGAAAGTGAGCCTATCAGTTAAGGGCATCTTAAAACGCGATCGCAACTGATTGGATGTACGACTTCTAGAATCATCTTTACGGTCTTCGCGATCGCGAAACACCCAGTCGAGTTGGAGGCTACCCGCACCAATACGTTGCTTAATCCCCGCAATTACAGTAGTTAGAGAATTATCCACCCGATTACCAGCCTGGGGTTCGGTACGGGGGTCGAATAAATCACCGAAACTATTAACAACTCGGGGGGCTATACCTCGGTTAGTTTCCCGGTCTACCTGTACCCGAAAACTAGTCGTATCAGTCAGTTTGGCCAGAAACTGAGCACCATAACGGGTTTGACCAGGAACAAAGCTAACGGTAGCGTTATTGGCAAAGCCAGTTTCAGTGGAGCGCAAATAAGCCTTACCGGAGAAACCATCACCAAATTTCCCGTCTAGTTGGACGCGGTAGGCTGAACCGCTGACTAAGCCTAATTCGTCAGAATCATTGGTAGAGTGAGCATATTCTGTGATTAATTGAACATTCTCCCCAAAGGAGAACAAACCATCCACACCATAAAGTTCAAAGTCTCTAGCTCCCTGATTTTCCCGTAGATAGCTAGCGCCGAGCCAACTCTCTTGATTAAGTTCCCGAGAGAAGTTGTATTGAAACCGACCTGCGTAAATATTAGTATCTTCGCTATCCCCATCAAATTGATAAGTAACAACAATCCGCCGCACTAAGACTTGTCCTTCTTCATCCAAGTCAGTACGTAACATTGGTTGGTTGAACAATAAGGTGCCACGGTCATAGTCAATTTCATAATCACTGACCCGACTGAGACGTTCTCGTTGAATTACAGTACCAGGTCGCTGTAGTTCTTCTAACTCGATGTAAACCTCTTCTGAACCAGGAACCAATAGTCGCCGAGACAGAAAGTAAAAACCACTAGTACCATCAGGGGCAATCGTATCCCGCTGGAAGCCTTCTACGTTATTGGCGAACAATCCAGTAACTTGAAACTTACCAAAGTTGTAGTTAGTCTTGAAGCCATGGAGTTTGCGCCTCGTGGAAGTAAATAGCTGAGAGCGTCTAGAAAACTCCTCAGTGTTGTAATCCCCCCACATCAAATAGTCCGCTTCTATTCCTACTTTTGTCCCAGAGCGTTCTAGCCTCAGATAGACATTATCTATAGAAGGAGTAGTTACATCCACTGTCGAACTATCACCGTAAACGGGATAGTCTTGTTCAGAGGATTGGAACTCGCGAAATAACCGATTACTATCATTACAATCACAGCCTTTGTTCAAAGCATGGTCAGTATTAAATGACCCAGTAATTAACCAATCGCCAAGGCTTCCAGTGAAGAAAGCAGCAGATCGGATGTCAAATTTAGTGTCATCATCTTCATCTTCTGGTAAAAAGTCCCGAAAGCCCTTGAAAAAGTCTGTCCCTTCAGTTCCCAAACGCATATCGATCACGCCAGTTATTAAACTTGGGCGCAGTGCGGTTTCAAACTGCATTTGGGTAAAGGCTTCTAAATCATTAGTAGCAGCACTAATCCGAATCGTTTTAGCGTCTAAGCCTGAACGCAGTTCAGTCGTAAATTGCCCCTTGCGAGCTTCTACCTGAAATCCCGGTTGGTCTGGGTTTTGGTCTACACCAACGAACTCACCGTCACTAGTGTATAAGGTAACAATGCTATCGCGGTGAGAGACATTACCGAATTTATCCAATAACCGACCCTTAACCGTTGCTAGAGAACGTCCATCGGCTGGGATACGAGCCTCGCGGGTTTCCACAACCAGTTTATCGGGTCTTCCCCTTACTTGTACCGGTATAGAAATTACGTTATCTGACCCAGCGATAGTGGCAGTGATCGTATTCTCCCCTTCCTTAAGGACAATACCATACCAAGTCTGAGTTATAAGATTAGTTAGTGTATCTGTTTCTGTGCGTCCAATGAAGGAGGGGTCTATCAGTTCACCATTGACCCGAAGTTCCACCTCAGCTCCCAAAGCATATTGTAAAATAATGCTAGTTGCTGGGATATCTAATACCTTATCCGAAGTAGGGGCAAGTACTTTTAAATAGGATGATTTGGGTTTAGAAGTAGGAGATGGAGTCGATTCTCTTATTCGTTGTTGGCGTCTTTGTCTGCGGTTGCGTCTTCTTTGCCGTATCCAGTAGTTGGCGATTTCGAGAGTGTCTTGGTACTCTTCTCCTAATTCCGCAAAAGCAATGGTTGGGAGTTCAACCGGTTTTAGGTCAAGGTTGAATGATGTCTCCTGTGTCAAATCCAGGCTTAT
>NZ_JAAHHZ010000434.1:0-4030 GCF_010672005.1 Moorena sp. SIO4A5
CTTAGTGGCACTCGTCAATACTTTTTTTGCTTATTTGGCTAATTTGGCTGCTAGTGACAATCCCCTACTACAGCTAATCGGTAACATCTTTAGTGTGATTACCTTAGATAATATCTTTGGGGTACTATTTTTGCCCTTGACCTTTCTCACTGGTGTTTCCCTAGATTGGCAGGAACTGTGGCAAGCCTCTGTGCTGATCGGTCAACGGTTATTACAAACCGAGATTCCTTCCTATCTTAGGTTAGCCCAGCTATCAGCCCAGGGATTAATTAGCGATCGCGCTATTTTGATTATCAGCTATGTCCTCTGTGGCTTTGCTCATATTGCATCCTTTGGCATTTTTGTTGGTGGTTTAGCGAGTCTGGTTCCCGAACGTCGTGCTGACATTAGCGCCATTGGCTGGAAAGCTCTCTGGGCAGCAACTTTAGCTACATACATGACTGGCTGTATTGCTGGTGTGTTTGATTTTGGCAACCCAGCAATTTTGGGAAAATAGTCTGAAGTCAGCAAATGTGAAGTCTAAATTCTAAATTCTAAATTCTAAATTCTAAATTTTAAATTCTAAATTATACTTGGTGGTGCGTTACGGGGCGAACTATTGCAACGCTGGCTACGAAGTGGAAAATTAGGGCGAGCCCGCCCCTAACGCACCCTACATTCTGAAATGGGAAAAATTGTAATTGATATTTCATAATTCCTCCTGCATAATTCCATGAAACGTAACCAACTTTGGTTGATTTGTCTAACTCTGCTAACTACCCTATTACTGATAATTGGGGGGCGCACCCCAGGGTCTAAACCTGAGCAATTGACTATACCAATACAATCATTACCAGCTCAAGCTCAATTGTCTGCCCTAGCAGCGCCCACTACTGCTGATACCTCAGCCCATACTTTAAGACTTAATCAAGAACCTTATAAAGATCTCACAAAGCGCTTTCAGGTGGGTATACTGGAAGGATATAAGGTTAGTACCATAGGTGGTTTCCCCTTAATTGAAGCACCCGATGGTAACTTAGCCTACACGGTGCTTGTAGAACAAAGAGCGACAGATCGTCCATTAAGCAACGCTTCCCTAGCACAGATTGCTATTGAACAGTTTAGGCGGGGTGAAGGATTTCAAACCGGTAATTTTCAGCCAGTACCAGGAGGGGTGTCTCTTCCTTGGAGAGGTAGCTTAACCCTAGGTGGTCAGACTCAGCCAGTCAGTGGAGTGATCTTGGCGCGTCAGCTGGGTAAAAATGTGGTGGTGATGCTAATTTGCACCACAGAATCAGCTCAGGGAGACGTTAAAGATGCCATTGCACTTTTGGCTAATACTCTCAAACCTCTTTAAGGTCAATGGCATGCTCCTTACGCTTAAGGGAAGCTGGTAATTGTCCATCGTCTATGGTGCATTATTTTTTCTCCACCAAAGCTGCCTTTACTTACCAAATATAGGCAGTTTTCTGTGCTGCTCACTTCAAGTAACATCGGATTAATTACCTCCTTAGAAGGGGTTATTCCTTGAGGATTTATTAGTTATTAAAAAAAATAAACTAACCACTAATCAAGATAGGTTTTCCAAATGATATGTAAATATAATATGTCTTTTTTTATTGTCAAATAAAACTCCGGCTCTCTTTCCTAGGTTGCTTTTTTCCTCTTGTCTGCCAGGCAATTTCTGCAACAAGTGTGTTTACAATCCATATAAAACCCTATAACTAGCTTTAACAAAAATTACTGTATAGAGCATCAGAGTCAGTGTGACTTTATTTCTTTTTCAAAAAAGTATCAATAATCCGGATCTATTTAATTAATATTGTATTGATAATTATCCCTGATGCTATCTAGATTTTTTTTTATCTTTTTCTAAGTAATTAATAGGTGATTTGAGCTTTAAATAATCTTCAGGTTTTTTATTGAATAGTTTATATTTTCGGTACTCGATTAGTAGCATTTATTATATCTTTTTAATTAAAATTAATCCTTGATTATAGTAAAGATTTATAATAGATATTTGATAAGCTAATTATTCCATAATTAATCGGGATTTTTAATACAAAGTAATATCAAATATTTTCAATTAAAAATGTTTAAAATAATTTAATTAATTTCATGCGCTTATTGATAATTCAGTATGCTGGAGATTACCGTGAAGCCTTTGAACGCTTAGCTAACGGTGGACCTGAAACATACTATGCTCAGAAATATTCTGTAGATGCGGTAGCTGAAATTGGCAAACAAATTGGGGAAGTTGCAACTCTCTGTTGTATGACCGAAAAACCCTACAATCAGCTACTGGAAAAAGGAGTTCGTGCTATTGGTGCAGGGTTTGATGGAAAGATTAACGTTAAAAAGTTAATCCAATTGATTGAAGATTACCATCCCACTCATTTAGTTGTTCGCACACCCATTCGGGACGTTTTTCGTTGGGCAATTAACAATACTGTTCCAACCCTAGCCCTATTTGCTGAATCTATTCCCACCAGAAAGGTGCGTAACAAGTTTCGTAATTATTTACTAAGCCAATTATTAAATAATGATCGAATCCAATGGATTGGTAGTTATGGGATTGATTCCTCCCGAGTACTCCAGGAGATAGGAGTCCAATCTGACAAGATAATTCCTTGGACTTTTATTGTTACTGAAACCCCAGAATCCTTGTCACCAAAAACTCTACCAGCACAGGCTAAGCCCTGGCAACTGTTTTACATTGGGTCAATGATTGAAGCTAAAGGGGTTGGCGATATATTAGAATCTATCGCTAAATTAAAAGCTAATAAGTTTCCAATCAAATTGAAGATAGCTGGTAACGATAAAACAGGTTTCTTTGTCAATAAAGCTAAGCAGCTACAAATCGAAGACTGTGTAGAGTTTCTCGGAATAGTACCAAATAAGACCGTAGTTCCTCTGATGAGAGAATCTGATCTGGTATTAGTTCCTAGTCGCCACGAATTTCCAGAGGGTTTCCCACTGGCAATTACTCATGCCCTTTGCGCTCGAACTCCAATCATTGCTTCAGATCACCCGATGTTTATCAATAAACTAAAAGATGGCATCAGTGCGAAAATTTTCGAAGCTGGCAACTCTGTTGCTTTAGCAGAATCTATTCAAAAGCTGCTTTCAGATTCAGATCTTTACCATAATCTGTCTATAGCCTCTTACGAAACCTGGAAGAGTTTGCAGCTTCCAGTAAAATTTGCTGACCTAATTCAGCGATGGCTACATGACTCACCAGAAAATGAACAGTGGTTAATTGATCATCGCTTAAGTTCAGGGCGCTACAACTCAACATCTCCCTAATAATTTTTCATAATAATTATGATGACTAAAAAGAATAAGCCAGATAAAGAATTCCTAATCTATAGGATTTAAGGTGCATTTTAAAAATTGTTCGGATTAATACCAAGTAGAAACTAATCATTACTAACTAACAATGGAAGTTACTTTGTCAAAAATACCGTTTAACCGCCCTGTTACTGTTGGAACGGAATTTGACTATATCCAACAGACCATCAAGAACATGGATCTTTCCGGTGATGGTGCTATTACCAAACAATGTCATGCTCTACTCGAAGAAATATTGTCAGTGCCGAAGGTTCTGCTAACCACTTCCTGCACCCATGCTCTGGAAATGGCGGCAGTACTATTAAATATCCAACCAGGGGATGAAGTCATTGTTCCCTCCTTCACCTTTGTCTCTACCATTAATGCCTTCGTCTTACGAGGTGCTCAACCTGTTTTTATCGACATCCGCCCGGATACCCTCAATTTAAACGAAGAGAAATTAGAATCACTGATTACCCCCCGCACCAAAGCCATTGTCCCTGTACATTACGCCGGTGTCGCGTGCGAGATGGATACTATTTTGGAGATTGCTGGGCGCTATGGTATACCAGTTGTTGAGGACAATGCTCATGGACTATTTGCTAAGTACAAAGGCAAGTATCTAGGTACATTTGGTTGTCTAGCTACCCAGAGTTTTCACGAGACTAAAAACTTTACTTGTGGAGAAGGTGGCGCACTCTTGATCAACGACCCCCAGTAT
>NZ_JAAHHZ010000435.1:0-4026 GCF_010672005.1 Moorena sp. SIO4A5
GAGCCGTGTTACTGACTCTCTCGATCATCAGGGTGCATCTTATATTTCAAATATACCTGAGTAAATGAGGGGTGTCACCCCTCATTGCAAAAATCAGCCAAATGGCTTAATTGGTAAGTTGTTACTGCTATAGCAGAAGTCAGAAGTTAGAAGTCAGAAGTCAGAAGTAAAACTCTTGCGCTTACTTAGGTTTGAGACTTTTGTCATGTCCGCGCCTGCCCTGGCGACTGCTATAACCTGATCTCTCTCACCAGACAGGGATTTAGATTTGAACAGTTATAGCGCTACGCGCAATGGCATTGGCATGCATGCTAGAGGCAAAAGTTAACTAAAACAGCTTAATCGGTAGTGCTATAAAATTAGGAAGCAACACCAACCCCAGACCTATGTTCGAGCAACAACCCGAAACACTACAGCAAAAGGTTAAACTCTTGGCATCGGAATCAATTCGCCAAGATAATCCATCTCAATGGTTTGAGGTTTTATATGCCGAAGCTAATGGGGATTCGGGGCAAATACCTTGGGCGCGTAATACACCCCATCCCTATCTACAGGATTGGTTAGACCAGAATACACCCCAAGGGTCGGGTCGCTCTGCCCTAGTAGTTGGTTGTGGGTTAGGGGATGATGCGGAAGCGTTGGCGCAGCAGGGTTTCCAAGTAACTGCCTTTGATATTTCCCCGACTGCGATCGCATGGTGCCAAAAACGATTTCCCAATTCCCAGGTCAAGTACCAAGTGGCAGATTTATTCGCCTTAGATCCAGCATGGCATCACAAATTTGATTTTGTCTTTGAATGTCGTAATATCCAAGCCTTACCCCTCAAGGTTCGGTCAATTGTTATGAATGCGATCGCATCCTTACTCGCCCCAGGAGGAACCCTCTTAGTGATCACTCGATTTCGGGATAGCGACACTGAACCGGATGGTCCCCCTTGGCCGTTGTCAGATACAGAACTAGCTTACTTTCAGGAATTGGGCTTAGTCGAAATTCATCGTGATACTGTCCCAGAATCGGAGGATGACCCAATTCAACGGTTACGCATTGAATATAATCGCGAATATAGTCACCATGGTTCGTAAACGCTTAATTATCGAAATGGGAATGGGAGTAGACCAACACGGTCAAGACCCAACCGTAGCAGCAGCAAGAGCTGTACGCAACGCTATTGCTCACAATGCCTTGCCTGGTGTTTGGGAAGTAGCTGGTTTAGAGCATCCCAATCAAATGATAGTTGAAGTTCAAGTCGCCGTGCCTTACCCAGAGCAAGTCCGAGAAGATGAAGTACTGGCTGTACTCCCATTTGGTCAGAAAACTCTATCCCTTGAGTCCGGTGGAATGGTGGTTGAAGGCAGAGCGATTCCAGAACTTAATGATAAAAATGATGAGATGCTGATTGCTGTTGCAGCAGTTACTGTTTTGGTGGATAGCGATTAGCTAAGCTATCAGCTATCAGCTATCAGCTATCAGCTATCAGCTATCAGCTATCAGCTATCAGCTATCAGCTATCAGCTATCAGCTATCAGCTATCAGCTATCAGCATACGGCGGTTTGCATAACGATCAGGTCTTATACTTTCGGTGTTACTTCTAGGCGATTGGCAATGGCATCCACTACAGTTTCAAAAATGCCCAGGGAGTTTTCCACCATGGTGTTGAGGGTATCGAGCAGGGGATTAATTTCACAGATTTCCCAACAACACACCCGTGGATCTTTAACCAAGGTTTCGTTGAGCAGACAGGCTTCCTTGACAAAAATCCCATTTGGAGCTGGGGTTCCCGTTCCCATACAAATTGTCGAGTCCATACTATCGACGTCAAAGGTAACGTAAATCAGATCCACCCCTTCTAGCTTCTCTAAACACCGTTGGGCAACGACATCCGCACCCAAGGTACGAACGTGCTCAGTGGTCATGTTTAGAATGTGGTGTGTTTCAATCAAGTGGTCTTCTGCCTCTTCCGTATCTCGTACCGCAACATAAACCAAATCCTCAATGCTAAAATTCGCGCCATCTGCCAGCCCCAATCTTTGGCACAGCTTCCACAGTTCTACAGTGTCTGAGTCAAGATCATTGATTTGCTTGGCCAGATTATTAGTAGCAGTCGCCATGGCCACAGGCATCCCATGCATATTGCCTGATGGAGTGGTATAGGGGGAGTGAATATCGGCATGGGCATCAATCCAAACCACTCCCAGGCGATGATTCGGAAAGGCTTTTTTGATTCCGGCGATTGTCCCTGCTGCCGTTGAATGATCGCCACCGAGTACCACTGGAAACAGTCCCTCCTCTAGGGTTTGAGCGACTACATCGGTGGTGCGGCTCAGCACCTGATATAGCTTGTCAATATACTTGGCGTATTGATGTTTGTGTCCCAGAGCATCTGCCGAATTTTCGGTTTGTACTCGTAAACTATCCAGACTCAACACACCATTATCGGCATGCATCCGTGCCGCTTGTTTTTGGATAGCAGCTTCTCTCAAGGCAGCAGTTCCAATGGATTGACCGCGCGTTCCTGCTCCTAATTCAGAATCAACTTCAATCAGGGCAATTGAGGAAAACTTTGCGACCTGGCTGCCTGACACAAGTGGCTCAAAGCTGGCAATGACGTTGTTTGCGAGAAAAGGGGCAGAGTGATAGGCTTGCGCTAGAGTCACTACACAACTAGCTCAACAGCAAGCATGTCTTACTCTACCCAACTTTATAATCAGCTATTTAACTTTTTGCGTCAATACAGCCGCTACCGCGATCTGCGTCATCTCAAAACATTAGCCTGGATGGTAAGCGCCTTAGTCTGTAGTGGTCAGTTGAGTCTTCCGGCCTGGGAACCTTATGTGCCAAGCCGTGCAAAATTTGCCCAGAGTTTTGAGCGCCGGTGGCATCGATTTTTTGGCAATGGACTGATTCGCGTGAATCGGCTGTATATTCCCCTAGTGCTACTGGCCTTAAAAGACTGGCAGTCTCACCGTCTATATATTGCTCTCGATACTACAGTGCTGTGGAATCGTTACTGCATGATTCATTTATCGGTAATCTGTTGTGGACGCGCTGTGCCATTTCTATGGCAGGTATGGGAACATAGCAGTTCTACCGTTGCCTTTGAAACTTATAGACCGTTGTTACGCCGAGCCCGGTGGCTATTGCGTCAACATCCCGATGTCATGCTCTTAGCAGATCGAGGTTTCGCTAATCATGACCTGATGAGTTGGTTGCTTCCTAGCGGTTGGCATTACTGCCTACGGCTGCCATGTGATGTACTACTGCATGGTCCGCGTCGCTATCCGATTGAAGTCCGCTATCTGTGGCCACCATTAGGAGAGGCATTTTTTTATCATAATGTCGGTCTATGGCAAGATGGGGAGCATCGCTGTAACCTTGTATTAGCTAAAGTCAAAGGGGTCAAGGAGCCCTGGGCGGTGATCACCGATGAGCCCCCCACCTTACAAACACTGTGGCAATACGGTTTTCGGTTTGAGGTAGAAGAACTATTTTTAGATAGTAAATCAGGAGCCTTTGAACTTGAGGACTCTCGGATTCGCTCAGCACAAGCGCTGGAACGACTCTACTTAGTGGCAGCCGTGGCCTTACTTTATGCTACTACCCAAGGTATGGCTGTTCAACTTCAAGGCAGAAGGAGGCAGGTAGATCCCCATTGGAAACGAGGTCTAAGCTATCTCAAAATTGGTCTGCGCTGGCTCAAAGGAGTAGTCAATAAAGGTAGGCAACTCTTGAGGCCAGTACCGTTGTTACCTAAAGATCCGCAACCGTGCTTTGCTAGCCATAAAGCTGAGCATGATTACTACGACCAGATTTGGTTTTCCCGTATTCGGTCTTTAAAGTGTAGAACCTGATCTGTTTGCTTTTCACACAGATGTGTCAGGCAGTCAGCTTTGCGACTTTCTGGTACTGAAGTAAAATCTTTTTGAAACTGCGTAAGCCTGCGATCGAAATCTTCAGAGCCGATTCATAAGTCTGAGTGGCAATAAACTCTTCAAAATCAATTTCGCCATCTCCATTTAAATCAGCTT
>NZ_JAAHHZ010000436.1:0-4018 GCF_010672005.1 Moorena sp. SIO4A5
TGGTGTCGTCGTTTAAGCTGCATATTATGAAGTCTTACCAGCAACTTCTGAAACCATGATTCGAGTTGCCATGATTCGGATTATGCTTAGACGGTTGGCGTAGCCAATTACTTTTCAGACATCCTCTAAATTCTAAATTCTTAATTCTTAATTCTTAATTCTTAATTCTTAATTCTTAATTCTAAGATTACTTCACCACTTTTAGACGATGTGGTGAGGGTTGATCATAGAGAACAATAAAACCACCAATAACCACCACAGCCAATGCTGAGGGGACTAATGGTACCCAATACCCTTGTTTCACAAGACCTAAGCAGGAGCCGTAGAGAATCGATAGAGCCAACAGCAACACACCCAAACGTAGGGAGGATTTACAGCGCCAACACACCAGACCAGCCGTTAGGCACCAACCCCAAATCCACACTACTTCACGCCATGTAGGCCAATCCCGTATCAGGGGTCGCTGATCTAAAACAGCACTTATAATCTGACTTACCATGTGGGCATGGATAATTACTCCTGGTGTTTGATCCTCTATGTCATTACCTTTACTATAGGGTGTAAAAAAATAATCCTCACGGCTGGGAGCAGTAACGCCAATCAGAACAATTCTTCCCTTGAAGGCATCACCATTGATCTTACCGTTTAGAACTTGAGAGAGAGTGACTTGGGGCACAAAATCTTCTGGAGATTGGTGAAAACGGTAATTCAGCATGATTTGGTGTCCCCAGGCATCCAGGTTATGATAACTGCCAGTATGATGGGTTAAGGGTGTAAAGACTACATCACCTAGCTGTAAATATCCTTGATCTGTGTAGGTGGGAGATATTTCCTCTGCCACTAGATACCGCATGGCCAACTGGGTACTCAGAGCATAGGAAGCACTACAAACTGATGTGGGATCAGGGTTAAAGGCCAACAGATGGCGACGGATCACCCCGTCTGGGTCACCTACAACATCACTAAAGCCCAAGTTTTGTTTAGGAACTTCTGGGGGCGGTGAAATTCCTTGATCCTCTTCGTTACTGGCTTTGCAGACCGTAACTAAATTCTCGGTTTGCTCTAGGAGCGTTCCCAAATCTTGGTAGTCTGGGGCTACAGGAAAATCACGATGAATATCTAGGCCAATTACTTTGGCTTGAGAGGAATTAAGTATTTCTAATAGTTGTTTGAGTGATCGGTCTGATAAGGAGGTACCTGGTCTTAAATCCGACTGCTGAGCTTTAATATCTTCTTCAGTAACCTCTACCACTATAATACGGGAATCAGGAAACTCCGCTGGTCTTCTATTAATCAGGTGGTCGAAGGCTTTCAATTCCAAACCTTGGAGTAAACTGAGCTGCTGTATAACTATCAAGAAGCATGTAATTACTAAACTGCTCACTAATACCTGGAGCAAGCTCAGCTTAGGACGTACAGGTGGAGGTGGAGGTGGAGGTATAGGTGGAGGTGGGACAGGGTTATCTATCAACCCTTTCCAAGTCGGTGGCGGGGCGGCGGGATTCTGACAAATTATCGGTAACCAAGTTGCACAAGGAAACTCATCTTCTATCCCTTGTAATCGTTCCCTAGCTTCCCGCACTGCTAAATAGAAGGACTGCCCCCGAGCAAAAGCGGTTAAAAAATATTTCAAAAATTCCTGTGAAACCCGGTCAGGTACCGGTTCTCGCATCACAACAATTTGGGGAATCTGTAAATTAGCCAGATTTGAGGCTAAACCCAAGCCATCACAAGAATTAAAAATCGCTATTTTTAAGCCTTTTCCAATTGCTCTTTTTAAGCCAAACTTTAACTGATTAATGGTTAAACTATCGGTTTTATTAATATAAATGTGACCCGTTTCATCATTGTTTTGACTGGAACTATGACCAGCAAAAAAGAGGATATCCCAGCATTGCTCCCAAAGGGCTTCATGGACTTGCTGGCGCTTGGGTTCTATGAGAAACTTGATCTGAGCATCAGGTAATTCCTCTAGCAACTTCTGATCTGCTTCGGTATCAATACCAAAACTATTGCCAATAATTGCTAAAATTCTCACCTTGGCGTGGGGCTTGGGATTTAGAGTGACTGGTTCAAACTTTAAGGCACTTAAAGCAATTTCTGCCTTGGAATAGCGTTCCCAAAAATCCCACAGATGCCAGGGCAGTCGCCGTAAACAACTGTTCTCGGTTTGAATAATGAGACGAATTTCATCCGAGGGTAATAGTTGTTCGAGTAATTTCTCCTTAATCGGTCGAAATGGCTCTGAGGATAGCCAAGCATTTAAGCGATCGCCTAATACTTGGGCAGCATTGTAGCACCGTTCCAGTTTAGATACATTGGTCACTTGTACCACTGATGCTTCTAGACGGGAACGTAACCCCAAACTGTGATAACTCGTTGTCCAACTTTGGCACGATTGCAGAATTTCAGGAGCAGGAGGTAGCCTGCCAGTGATTTCCAACAAAGGGCTTTTGCCCTCTTCCAAAATCTGTAAAGTGACTGGAAACCCTTGGTCAAAACAACCATTTCCTATCTTTAAGACAACTAATTTCCCAATACTGCGCGTGTTATTGGTCATTGGTCATGGATCACTTGTGTTGCAGATGTGATTTGTCCCCTCATTTTACCTATTTATAGAGGTTGATAGAGGTTTATAGAGGGTGTATCGGTGCCTTAGGATTGACCACTGACTGATCTCAAAACTGATCTCAAAAAAGACACCAGATAACCGATCTATCCCCGTAATCTGAAGGACTTTGAATTATAACGCTTTCAGTGGTGTGTCGATGGCTAAATTCGGTAATTCTTAGATTGGCGGTAGACCACGGTACGGGTTCAGATGGTAAAATCCTCAATAATCCTGGCATCGTCAAGGGCAACTTCGACACTAAATTGCTCTCCTGGTACACCACTGAACTGCAATTGAATGTAATTATCGATTTGTCTGGCTTGGGCTTCGAGAAACACTGTTCCGGATGCATCCAGCACAGTGAGTGTGAGGTGGGGAGGCAAATAGGTTTTACTGCCAGTGGGATATACCTTGAGGCGAATATTTTGCTTGAGTTCAGATTCTGGGACAAGTTCCACCACCAAAGCCACGGGGGAACCCGCTAGCAATAGCCCTAAGTCAATCAACTTAGCCCGCCTAATCCCCACATCAAGATTTTCCTCTAGGGGTAATGCTTCAGTTGACTCTAGACCAACAGAGCGGAAAGCGAACATTGGTTCGGGTGGGTTTAAAAAGTTTTCCAAGCTTTCGAGAGTTTGCCAACCAGTTTCAACCACATTGTTTAACCATTGACTCAAGTTTACCTTTGTTCTTTGGACTACCTGTGAGATAGGTTGATGGAAGTGATCGATTAAATCATCAACAGGTTGTAGTTGGCTAATGGGTAACTCTTCGGTATCAGCAGTTGGAGTAAATCCTAACACTGTCCCCTCCGACGATCGTTCATCAATCTGAACAACTACATAGCCAATCCGATCACACCAAACTTCGGGGGGAATATGGCAGACGGAATCTTGGACTTTGATCGGTCGGCATTCGATACGACCGATACCGGATACTTCCAAGTCTGCCACATTAGCTAACAGGCGTATAATAGGGTTCCAGCTGTCTGAGGCTTTTAAATCTGTAGTCATCCCCATCATTTGCATGTAATCATTGACAAGCAAGACAGCCAAGGTGTTGAGTCGAACTTGCTCAGCTTTTTCAGGGGTAGGCTGTTGCCTAGCAAATTGCTCAGCACTCCTGCGTGCATTCTGAGTAATGGGCAGAGGAAGGGCAAATTGTTCTAGGTTATGGGTGTTGTAGGTCATAGGAATTGTGTTTCTGTACTGATGTGAACACCTTGACTGAAGAAAGTTAATGTTAAGGTAAGTCTTTTTAAGGAACCTCCTATTATAGATATCCTTCCGATTCTCCAAATTTACGCAAACGGGGCAAACATTGTCGCTGATAAAAGCTACTTAATGTAGAAATTGATACATTAAACTCTTCTGATAGGGTTTTCCAGCTAGTTTCTGGAGGCAAGCG
>NZ_JAAHHZ010000437.1:0-4018 GCF_010672005.1 Moorena sp. SIO4A5
GGTAGCCGAATTGACCCATCCCGAGACCTAAACTCTTTCATCCATTGTAGCCAGTTTTCCGCTGTGAGTTGTTGTTGAAATTCTGCCAAGCTGCTCCCTTCACGGGGTAAGAAAACATACAAACTCAACCGTTCTTTACCGTAGGGAATACTTACAGCTTGAAAGGCATCATTTTCATAGTACTGATACTTCCCATACTGATACATCATTGGGTGTTGCTTTTGGTTTACATCAGAGATATAAAAAGCTTGATCAGACGTTTGACTTTTATCGAATTCTCTGGTCCAACTGCCTTTAAAATAGATAGCATTAATTAAGAAAAGTAATTCATCCCCTTGAGTGCGTTCGACAATCTTTTTGATTTTGCCGTTTGTGTTATTTTTGACCCAACGGTTAATTTTTTTTGCAGCCTTGGCACTACTAAAATCAAGTTCTGTGACCTCTGCTTTGTAGAATTTCTGGTTGTTTTTAATAAATTTGGGGTTGATGTCAATGCCTTGGTTAGCCCACAGGGAGTTGGCAATGGACAGCTGGACATCAGGGTCAGCATTTTCCAAGCTAGCTTTTAAGGCGTTATTCCCCTGGTTGAGTTGATCTAGACTCAATCCCTCTAATTCTAGGACTTTTGCCATAGCCTCTTGAGTCTCGCCGCTGGCACCGTTGTAAGCCATGTCTAGGGCAATGGCGATGCTGGTGGGAGAGACAAAAACATTCTTGTTAGTGTCCTGCTTGAGAATTTCTGAGAATAGCTTGAAGCCAAATTTAGTATTAGCGTCTACAAGATTGGTATCTACTGCTAAAGTTGGTTTTTGGTCAGCTGACATTGATTCTTTGCTTGGTTCGGAGTTAGGCAGAGGGTCAAGGGCATTGGTTTTTTCCGACACACACCCCAATATACCTGTAAGCAGGATGCTGACTGCCATAACAGTGGCTATACGACTAAGTATTTGATGGTTCATTTGATCGTCTCCGTTGCTAATACCCTGTTCTAATATGACCATTTCAGGATAATTCGGTTCCATTAGTTACGGTTTTTGCTACGGCTAAGAGGGTAATCCGTAATGGGGAATAACGATATAATCGTGGTGTTTAACAGTCTAAATAACCTAATTTCCACATAACCAACGTTATCCAGGAGTCATGATTTCATAAGTTGTCAAGGTTTTAATGGCTCGATACTTCTGGACTTTTCGGTATTTTTTTGTCCCTCACATACCTCAAGTCTTTCAAGTTGGCTTTTCTGTTATCCCTCACCAGAAAGTGCTGCACAAAAGGCTATTTGTCTCATAGGGAATTATAGTCAAGTTTAGGCAACTATTACTATAACTTACTGATCTTCCCGATTTTTTGCCCTTGACAGCCACAATATTTTCATGCTATAGTAGAATAATATAAATAAAAACTATACTCCAGATTCTGCTGAGCAACAACTAAATCAAACACAAAACCATACATTAAGCAAACCAGATCACAAACATCGGATATCTACGATGAAGTTGACGAATAACACACCCTGCCTCCACTAGTATCAGGCTAGTGGAGTTTTTTGATCGAGATCACCTGATGCTCAGATTGACTAGATCGACCAAAACAAGCAAGTTTATAAAAATTTATATGAAATAACACCAAAAATTGACATTAGACCAACACCAAATCATACTTAATTGGCCAATAATAATAATTGAGAACACAAAGAGAAAAGCACACCCCGCTAGTCTGGCCGCTAGCGGGGATTTTTTTTACCGGACCTACGGCCAGCCAGGAGCCAGGCCATTTGAGCAGTAATACCGAGTTGGATTCAAAGATAGTAGATTGGTTGGATAGGGAGCGGTGCGACCCGTGGCGAATTTAATTCGCCTAGCGATGCAGCGCGGTCTTGGGGGTTTCCCCCACTCGCGCTTTGCATCAAGACAAGGAAAGCGCACCGAGGGAAATGGGGAGATGGGGAGATTGGGGGAAGAGAAAGTGATACGTTTGACCGCAACTTGGTATAAGGCTCAAAACTGGCTAAATTCATGAGGTCGAGATCCCGAGACCGGTGGAGCCCACTAGAATCAAGCTGAAGTGATGGTGATTTTCGTGGTACCCACCGTTTGCCAGCCAGAGTTGCTCTGACTCCCTACCCATTCACCCAATTAAGGGTAAGCTGACCACAGTGGTTTAAGCTTTAGCCCCATCTTTGCTTACAGAAACAGATTCCGAAACGTATCCATATTGCTGGCTGCAAGCATACCTGCTAGGAAGCCAAATAAATGTCCTTGCCAGGAGATCTCTGTTTCACCAGGCAATAAACCTCTGAGTGTAAAACCATAGACACCACCGATAGCGATAGAACCTATGACTAACAGGGAGTTACCTTCTAAATACCCCTGTCCGATCAGAAAAGCTACATACCCAAAAACTAGACCGCTTGCGCCATAAGAGACCGTGTTAGGTGAACCAAGTAGCCATTCAGCCAAACCACCAACCAAGACTATCACCAAGGTCACGACCCAGAAATCATCCGTTCCTCGTAACAACACCCAACAGCCAAGGAGCGCGAACGGAATAGTGTTTCCGATCAAGTGTTTCCAGTCTTTGTGCAAGAAGGGTGAAAACAAAATACCAACTAGCCCAAGCCAGGTGCGGGGTTGGATACCAAACTTGTCGTTCAGTGCTCCCCCGCATAAGACTAAATTGACAAAACTTATAATCCAGGCGTAAAGAACCAAATCACCCACCGCCTGGAAGTTGTCACCCCAAGCATTTTGGAATTGATTAATCCAATCAAATATACTTGTCATACTTCACCCGGTAGCCTGCACGCTCATATTTATGTTTACTACTATAATTTATATAGCGTTTCTCCAGGATTTTTTACCTATTCCCTGTTCCCTACTCCCTACTCCCTAAAACCCAGTACTTTGTAACTTAACTAATTAAGACTTGCTATATATATAATTGATCATGAGTGCCAATTCAAGGTTATCCCAAGGTAATTGGATCATGAGTGTATATTCAGAGTTGGTTTTTCCCCGATTGATGGACTGGGCTATGTCTGACCCGGTCTTAAGCAAGTATCGTCAAGAGGTTTTATCTGAGGTGTCTGGGGAAGTCTTTGAAATTGGCTTTGGCACAGGATTAAATTTAAGGTATTACCCCAACCACCTACAAAAACTTACAACTATTGATGTTAATCATGGGATGGAATCATTAGCTAAAAAACGTATTCATGACTCGGAAATTACTGTTGATTTTCGGGTACTGAATGGCGAAAGTTTACCGATGGCTGACCATAGCTTCGATAGTGTAGTTAGCACCTGGACATTGTGCAGTATTACTAAAGTAAATCAGGCTATAGAAGAAATTTATCGGGTCCTAAAACCAGGGGGAAAGTTCTTTTTTATTGAGCATGGAATAAGTGATGAGTCTAAGGTTCAGGTTTGGCAAAACCGCTTGACCCCTTTACAAAAGATTATTGCGGATGGCTGTCATCTAAATCGTAATATCAAACAGCTGGTTGAAAATCACTTCCAGATTCTGACGTTAGAAGAGTTTTATGAACCAAAATTTCCTAAGATTATGGGCTATATGTATAAGGGTGTTGCTCAGAAGTCTTGTTAGCATTAAGCGGTCAGTGGTCAGCGGTCAGTAGTCAGCTATTAACTATCTCGATTTAATGCTGAAATTACAGCTTGCTGGCTGACTATCTGATAAATTCCTTTGAGATACTGCATGACACGAGGGTCAGCTGCTCCTAGAGGAATTGTTCCTAAGACATCAAGGACGGTTCCACTATCTGTTGGTGGTGCAATTACCACCAGGGAAGAATCGAGGGGCTGATCGTATTGCCAAAATTGCTGAATATTGACTGAGGTTTCAGGATCGCCGATTGCTGATTCCCCCTCTTCCCTGTTTTGATCAGGGTTTTGATCAGCAGACGTGAGATTTGGGATTGAGGATGGCTGCTCTGTGGCGGAAGTTTCCTCTGTTTGACCACTCCGTAATTTACGCAAGGCATCAAGGATTTGTTCTTTGG
>NZ_JAAHHZ010000438.1:0-4002 GCF_010672005.1 Moorena sp. SIO4A5
TAGTATATTACTCCAAAGGTGATCGAGTGATCCAGTGATGGGGTGCTAGGAATGAATGCAACTTGGTATAAACACCCTTCTCACCAGGTATTAAAGCAGGTGCGATCGCAAGCCCCTTCTACTCTCAAGGGAGCCATCCGTTGTGGTTGGCAGTAGGCCGCCATCATGTTGACCAGTCCAGTTCAAGGACTTACGCAAGGCACCCTGAAATCCCCCTTGCCTTGGCACAGGGCTGTTTCATTCTTTGGAATAAATTGTCAAGTCAATAGGCGTGAAAGGGAGGTGGGGTGATGGGGAGAGGTTTTTTTTCAGCTTAAAAATACCTTTTTATTAACTTTAATCCTCCCTATCTCTCCACCTCCTCGCCAATCACATTTTAGTCCGACAATGGAACAGCCCTGACCCTAGGCCAAGTATGTGGCTGTTTCTGCAAAGCTGTACTAAGACTCCGAAAATTTTTCAGCTTGAATTCTAGACCTTCTTCATCAAACTACTTCGTAGATCAGAGCGTATGTAGATCCGCTCCCCCACGCAAAACCTCTTAACTTTCCTCCTGTTGGTTGGTTGACAATAAAACCACCCATGAAGTCATCCTTTCCAAAATCGCGATCGAAAAGTTGGATATTTGCAAAGTTGTTGAAATCTACGAATTTGTTAATATTGCGAGTTTGTCCTGTCTTCATTTTATGGACTCCCCACACTGTTCGGCCATTGACAAGAATATAGGTGTCGTCCCTGTTGAATCGCCCCCAGTCTGCATTAGCCTTGAGAGCCTTAATCGAATACAATTTGAGCGTCAAGCCTCCCTCTATGACAGCCGCTTCTTCGGAAGTTAATTCAGTGAACAGTTGTTTTTCATCAACCAGAGAAAATTCCGAGTTGGAAGTTGTTTTTTCTTTATTTAGCATGGTTTTTCTTCTTGAGTGAAATTGAATTAAGTTTCCTGAAAACCAGTTTTTGGTCCAGGTACAGGGGTAAGCAAAGAGGCCGTAATTAACCCAAATTCATACAGCACGCTATGCTATCAGCAGTTTTGCCATTAAGAGCATCAAGCTTTCTTGATTGCCCTCACTTTGTTTATCACTCCGAAAATCCAATTTTGGACCAGTTTAATGTAAAGTTTTGTAACGAATCACAGAAAAGGTAGTGCGTCAAAGAAGTGTGGGATAGGTGATCAGATCATCCCAATTCCAAGGAGCAGTAGCCAATCCGGCTCTCATGGCAGCAGTATTTTTCTTGCGACTATGAATCCAGATCCAGTTAAAGTAGGTGACCACTAATCTTATTGTTGCTTCTGTTTGTTCCCAAACTTTGCCAAATAAATTGCTGACGACGATGCCAGCGTCCAGTTTGTTGTCGAAGAATTCCATTAGTTCGTTCGTTCTTGTTGGGTTTGTTCTTTACCAATTGAGTGTTCTACAACACCCGTAAGAACACGCTCATAACCTGCCCAACCATCTGTATTCCATTGCTGACAATCTGTTTTCCCTTCCGTATTCGCGACTAATTGAGTGATAAATGCGCTTCTTTGCTTTCCAACTCTATTGGCTAAAATCAGTCCACTTTCTTGGGCTTGTGTCATCCCCACCCAACAATCTCCCACTATTAATTCGTTTTGCAGACAGTGTCTTGATGCAGTCGCTCATGGTTTGAAGTTACCGTAAGACAGTTGAGCCTTAATCAATAAGTTTTACCCCTTTTCTCCATAGCCTACCAACCATAAAGGCTCAACGTAATCAGGTTTGGTCTCCGGGGGAAACCACGGCAGTCGCTCATGGGGGGGACCCCCAAGACCGCGCTGCCTCCCCAAGACCGCGCTGCATCGCTTTTTTGTTTTTTTGGACAAATGACCAGAACTCATCACTAGCAATTTCCTCAACCTCAACTTGCTGTACTTGATCGTTGTGAACCATTTGACCTTTCACAGAAGCTTCTCGGATAATCCTAACTACTGTGTTATAAGCAAGATTTGTTATTCGACTTATTCCTCTAAAACTACAACATAGCTGAATGAGCCTGTAACACCATGGGAATTTGATCTGGCTGAATCTGTGGTGCGGTAATAGAGAGTATCAAAAGTCTCCGTAAAACTTTGCTTGCAGGCTGGGCAGTAATATCGTTGACTTCCCTTACTAGTTTTCCCATGCTTATATGTCTTGTGATGACCGCACAGAGTGCATTCCATAGATAGTGATGATTAGTTTTTCCCAAAACATCATATCATTCCCACACTTCTTTGATGCACTACCACCCCCTCATGAAGGCGCTGCATCGCTTTCTTATCCCCCACACCCGGTCACCCCACACCCCACACCTGACGTCAAAGTAAAAAACCTACCCTTATGAGCTGCTCCCTGCTCCCTGCTCCCTATTTCAACAGTTAATTTTACTTTTGTCCGACTACTTATCATAAAACGTGGAAATTACCCTGATAACTAATTGGACAAGCATTCCTGATCAATGGTCATGAGCAGGCCAATTCAACATATGATGATTAAATCAAAACAATATAAGATTGAAAATCAACAGCGGGAGCAGGTTTTGGCAGAACTAGTTGAGCATATTTTGCGTACCCGTAAAGTGTGTCGCCCACGGCCAGGTCATCCTCTATCTGGCATCTATCTAGAGATCTATCAGACCGTACAAGAGCAGCTCAACCATAAACTTGAGGAGGCTATTGATAGCCGATATCTACAAATGACTTCTGATCAGGAGTGGGCGTCTTGGCGGGATAGTGTCTTTAAAAAGGTACTCGACGAGGGTCGTCTTCAGCAGCTAGCCCTAGAAGCACAACGACACCAACTCAATACCCCAGAGCGATTTTATGCCTTAACGGAATTGCTCAATGCCATTAAGCTTTCTGGTAAGCTTTACCATCGAGGCAAATTTTCCCCTGAGGTCTATGATGATGCTGTGAATCTGACATTGTATTATGTTTATCAAAACCTCAATCACTACAATCGAGAAAAAGGAAAATTTATAGCCTGGGTCAATTATCGCCTCAATAAGATGTTACAAAAAGCTCAACAAGACCTGACTGACCCATTTATCCAAGCTCAATCTGGCAAAATTGTCAGAATTAAATATCAGTTGATCGCTCTTATTAAAAACACCAAACTAGATCATGTGATTGTTTGGATAACACTGACCATCAAAGGCTTAATTACAAACAAGACCGATGCCGGTAACGTTACTAAAATTTTGATAGTATTATTTTTGTTGTGCCAGTTAATCGCAAAAGACCGAACCACAGGAGATTCATTAGTGTTTGAGATGGCTAAAGCCACTCTGCCTTTGCCCGCAAACTTGTCTGAGCTGACTGGGGAATCGCTCACCATAGAGACTGTGGCACAACCGGAAACAGAACTGACGTTGTATGACCAGGTCAGACACTATTTTAAAGAAGACCCGGAAAACCTGTTGCAGAAACATATCAAAAACCATCCTGAAGCTACCTTGCAAGTGATAGGGTTAGCCTACCTCGACGGAAAAAAATGGCAAGAGATATCGGATTCTTTAGGAATTAAAATTTCATCCCTCAATAACTTCTTTCAACGTAATCTTAGGAAATTAGCCCCTGAAATCAAGAGATATATAGAGGAAGAGCTCGACTGAAAATGCTATAAACAAATATGTAAGTCATCAGCCATCAGCCATCAGCCTTGGGAGCATCCCATTTTTTCACATAACACTTTAAATTATGCTTTTAATCCCTAGTATTTTCGTTAGTTTGAGCAATGGATTTGCCAAATTGGGATGCTCCCTCAGCCTTTTGCCAACGGCTGAATGATTACAGAAATATAGGCTTGTGTAAATCGCTGCTTAATCTGCTCAAGACATCAACCTACATCAACACGCAAAAGGCATGCATGCCAGAAGTTTTTAAGAGGTTGTCTGAGAAGTATTATTTGCTACATCCAAGCCCCCTAAATCCCCCAATTTTGGGGGACTTTTAGAAGCAAATTGACTCTTGTTCCCCCCAACGTTGCTATCCATTAGGCA
>NZ_JAAHHZ010000439.1:0-4001 GCF_010672005.1 Moorena sp. SIO4A5
TTGGGGTTTTAGGGAGCAGGGAGTAGGGAGTAGGGAGTAGGGAGCAGGGAGCAGGGAACAGGGAAAAAATCCGGCGTTGCTGAATTAAGGAATGAATGCGCAATCATCTGGTTTTGTTAAAGCCCCCTAAATCCCCCAACTTTGGGGGACTTTGAACGTCTTATTCCCCCCAGAATTGGGGGGTTAGGGGGGCGAAACCATACCCAGAATCAGCAACGCCAAAAATCCTATGTACCTAATAGTTATGAAAAACGCTGTAATATTAAAACCGTTGTACTTTAGTTAACGTTAATTGGATTGACTAGTTAGCACGGTTAGTTAAGGAAACTCCCAGGAACTAATCATACCAAATTTATGAGTCTAGGGTTGATCCTACTTACGAGCTACATTCAATTTTATTCCCCCGACTCCGACTCTCGACTCCCGACTCCCGACTCCCGACTCCCGACTCCCGACTCTCGACTCCCGACTCTCGACTCCCGACTCCCGACTTCCAAATTGGGTAATTTACTTTTTAGAAGTCCCTAAAAACTGTTTCAGTTTTTCCAAGGGTAATTCTTTCACAGCTGCTTCTGGCTGTTCTGAACGACTGACAACAATCACAATATTATTAATTTGTTGGTCATAGCCTGTAGGTGATGACTTAGGTTTATGTCCTCTCATTATCGTAGAGCTAGGTTTATTGACTGGCTGGATTTCCGCTGTTGTTGGGAGATAGTCTGGGGGAATATCAACCGTAGTGTCAAGTTGGTTGTAATAAGTTTGGTAACGTTGATTTAACTCAGGATTGGCTGCAATTATCTCTAGCAGCTTGGGTTTGGTATACCTCTCCCAGGCCAAAGGTTGGGCATCAAGTTGATCGCCAATTTCTTTGATGCTCTTATTATCACCTTGACTCAAGGGTGTGTCTAAATCGGTCAGAGCAAGTAAAAACGCTAATAGGGTTTTGTTGGTATTCATCAGCCACTGCTACTACTTCAATCATTATCTTTATACACGAAGGATCAGCCTAGTTCCCGAAATTGTGATAGTATGTTACCCTAATAAAAGTTTCAGAACCTCGCTCCAATGAGACCGCAATGGGAAGCCCTAATTGTTGGGATTAACCGTTATCCAGAATACACCAACTTTAACGACTTGACCGTTGCGGCATTAGATGGGGAAAATGTCGCTCAACGATTAGAGCAGTATGGCTATGAACCGTTTCGGATTCAAGACTTACCCCTTGGGTTGACCCAAAAAGGAGCAGGGGGACCATCCAGCACAGGACTAGTAAAATTAGAGGAATTAAGGTCAGCAGTCGCTAATCTGTTTAATCCTCCTCCTCCCAACCAACCTCCAGAAACCGGCCTATTCTTCTTTTCAGGCCATGGCTGTAGACAAGAGGTGGATGGTATTGAGGAAGTTTTCTTAGTGACAAGTGATGCCTTTCCTGATGTGGGAATTTATGGCTATCCTCTGCGGGAGTTGGGTGAGCAAATCGCAACTAGCCCAGTCAAACAGGTAGTGATTTGGTTAGATTGTTGCTACAGTGGCGAGTTACTAAGCTTGCTCCCATTTATCCCAACTGATAAAGCTTACTGCTTGATTACTGCTACTCGTTCCTTTGAACCGGGAGTAGAGATTAGCCATGAACAAGGGGTATTTACCAGGGAGTTACTGGCAGGATTAAATCCGGAAAATCACCCGGATGGTATTGTTACTAGTCATAATTTGGCCTTGTTTATTGAGCAGCGGATGTCAAGGACTGGACAACGTCCTTTAATCGCTAACTCTGAACAAGCCATTCTACTGACTAGCCTGTTTCCGAAACTGAGCTTTCAGGATAAGTGCCCCTATCGGTCTCTGTCTTATTTTACCGATAAACCAGAGGATGCTCTGGTGTTTTACGGTCGCTCTAAGTTGACCCAGCAGTTAATTGAGCGAGTTAAAACTAAAGACCGTCTGCTGGTAGTGTTAGGAGCTTCCGGCAGTGGCAAGTCTTCCTTACTCAGGGCAGGATTATTGTATCAGCTGAAGTTAGGTCAGGCAATTGTTGGAAGCGATCGCTGGCATTATCTAGAACCTTTCTCTCCGGGTGTTGCACCAAAGCAAAGGTTACAGGAGGTGCTGGAGTTGGGAAAGCTTTTAGAGAAAAACGGAGGCAATTCTAGTCTTACTCTAGTAGCGACTTCTGAACCGGTGGTCATGATTATTGACCAGTTTGAAGAGTGCTTCACTATGAGTCAACCTGACCAACGCCTGGAATTCTTTAACGGTTTAATGGAATTATTAGAGCAGAAAGACAATCTAATTGTGTTAATTGCCATGCGCTCTGACTTTCGGGGGCGGTCGCGAAAGTATCCTCAATTTGTTGAAAAGATCAATAGACCATACATCAATGTTGACCAGTTGAACCGTCAGGAAATTGAAGAAGCGATCGCACTACCAGCTGAATTAGTAGGATTAGGGATTGAGGGGAGATTAAAACAGCAACTGATTAACGATGTCGAAGATTATCCAGGTAGCCTTCCCCTGCTCCAATATACTCTGACGGAATTATGGAAACAGTCAAGACAGCAGCAGGAAACGTTTTTACGGTTAGAAACCTATCAACAGTTAGGGGGAATTGAGGGAACTCTGGAAAAGAAGGCAAATCAGGTATTTGATAGTCTCTCAGCGGAAGAACAAACTGTGGCTAGGCGTTTGTTGTTGGAATTAACTCAAGTGGGAGAGACTCTCGATACCCGTAGACGAGTACGCCTGGGGGAGTTAGTCAATTCTCATCACAGTTTAGAACTGCTCGATGCTGTTAGCCAGACCTTAGCCAGTTCAGACAACCGCTTGATTACTAGAAGTCATGAGGAAAATTCCCAGGATGTGGTTTTGGATGTGGTGCACGAAGCCTTGATTCGCCACTGGGGAAGGTTGGTGGAGTGGAAGCAGACTTACACAGAAGCGATGGTGATCGAAAGCAAGCTGGAAGCGGCGGCAGAAGAATGGCAGGAGAAGGGAAAGAAGCGCGATGATGCGGGTCTACTGTTGCAAGGGGGGAGGTTGGTAGAAGCCCAGGAGTATTTAAGAAAGTATGGTGAATTGGGGATGTTGAATGGGTTGGCCGAGGAGTATATTGAGGTTAGCCGTCACAAGCACAAGCAAATCACCCGTAACCGCAGGTTAGTAGCGGTAGGGTTTATTGGTGTGTTGGTATTGGGGACAGTTGCTTCAACGGTTTTTGGATTGGAGTCTCGTAAGCAGGCGAGAAAGGCAGAAGAAAGTGAAATTAAAGCCCTGAATCAATCTTCAGAACTCTTGTTTACCTCAAAGCAAGCCTTTGATGCTCTAAAAGAGAGTTTAAGGGCAGTAGGAAAACTCCAAAAGGCAAAAAGGGTAAAAGGTGATACTAGAATACAAGTGATCGCTAAGTTGCAGCAATCTCTCTATGGCGTCAACCAGTATAATAGCCTGGATAAACATACTGATACTGTCACTAGCGTCGCCTTTAGCCGAGATGGCCAGACTATCGCTTCTGCTAGTTGGGACAACACCGTGAAACTATGGAATCTACAAGGCAAACACCTGCACACCCTCACTGGACATAGCGAACCTGTCACTAGCCTCGTCTTTAGCCGAGATGGCCAGACTATCGCTTCTGCTAGTTTGGACAACACCGTGAAACTATGGAATCTACAAGGCAAACACCTGCACACCCTCACTGGACATAGCGAACCTGTCACTAGCCTCGTCTTTAGCCGAGATGGCCAGACTATCGCTACTGCTAGTTTTGACAACACCGTGAAACTGTGGAATCTCAAAGGCAAACCCCTGCACACCCTCACTGGACATAGCGAACCTGTCACTAGCGTGGCCTTTAGCCGAGATGGCCAGACTATCGCTACTGCTAGTTGGGACAACACCGTGAAACTGTGGAATCTCAAAGGCAAAGACCTGCACACCCTCACTGGACATAGCGAACCTGTCAATAGCGTCGCCTTTAGCCGAGATGGCCAGACTATCGCTTC
>NZ_JAAHHZ010000044.1:0-52745 GCF_010672005.1 Moorena sp. SIO4A5
GGAGCAGGGAACAGGGAGCAGGGAACAGGGAACAAAAATTATCACAATTCATTTGAAATAATGACCTTGAGCTTGATGTCAAGGTCATTTTAATCAAGAATCAGAAAGCTCAGATTAATGCGATCGCATTTAGGTTGCTCAAGTTGACCTTGCCGATCCTGCCAGGCTTTCCAATCCATCACCACTTAGACCTAGGAACTAGCGCCAGCTTTATGGTCTCGGAAATTGGTCAGGTTCACACTCCTCCTAACACACTACCCATAGCACGAACCATATTCTGGGGCTGAAACGCATCCACAGCCGCCGTCGGCTCATACCCACAATGGACCATACAATCGGCACACTTAGGATTACCACTAGCGCGACCATACTGATCCCAATTCGTTTCCTCCAGCAATTCCTTAAAAGTGGCATAATGCCCTTCATTTAACAAATAGCAAGGCTTTTGCCACCCCAAAACACTGTAACTAGGACTTCCCCAAGGGGTACACTCGTAATCTTTCTCCCCGATCAGGAAATCCAAAAATAAAGGATTATGGTTAAAATTCCAGGTTTTCTTCCCAGCCTTCAAAGGCGCTAAAATTTCCCGGAACATCGCCTTAGTCTGTTCCCGCTTCAGGAAATGCTCCTGATCTGGTGCCCATTCATAACTATATCCAGGAGAAACCATCATGCCGTCAATACCCAACATGGCCAGGAAATCAAAGAACTCCTGGATTTCCTTAGGATCAGTTCCCTCAAACACCGTCGTGTTAGTAGTCACACGAAATCCCCTAGCTTTAGCCGCCCGAATTGCCTGCACCACCTTATCAAATACCCCTTGACGGTCCACACACTGATCATGCCGTTCCCGTAAGCCATCCAAGTGAACGCTGAAAGTCAGGTAAGGGGAAGGTTGGAACTTATCCAGACACTTCTCTAACAACAACCCATTGGTACAGAGATAGACATACTTTCGCCATGCCACCAACCCCTTGACAATTTCGTCAATTTGTGGATGAAGCAAAGGTTCTCCCCCCGGAATAGAAACCACAGGAACACCACACTCTTTCACCGCAGCAAAGCACTCTTCAGGAGTCAGCTGGCTCTTGAGTATTTCCGTAGGATGCTGGATTTTGCCACAACCGGAACAAGCTAGATTACAGCGGAACAGAGGTTCCAACATCAGCACCAGGGGAAAGCGTTTACGACCCAAAAGACGCTGGGTCACAATATACTTTCCGACATCAAGAGCTTGTTGTAATTGAATTGCCATAATTGTCCTCACACCATATAATTAACGCTAATCATTGAGGGTAATCATGATTACCCCAAAGCTTTAACTATGATCAGCCTCGCCAATAAATTTATAATACTGTTGGTGAATTGCTTAAAATCCTAGACTTCGCGACAGTTGTCAGTTTCCCTATTTCCTGGAGCCAGCGGTAAGTACCTAGAGATAAATAAACGGAAGTGTATTAACTTTTTTAAAGCTGCCAAAAGTCTTTCTGTTCCCTGTTCCGGTGATCCGCTGTTCCCTTCCCCCCTTACTAAGGGGGGTTAGGGGGGATCCGCTGCTCCCTGTTCCCTGTTCCCTGTTCCCTGTTCCCTTAGCTAAACCAATCAACAGCATCCTTGAGGGCTTTCCTAATCGAAGATTGGGGTAACCCTAACTCTCTAACTGCTTTCGAGCAATCGTAATACATCGGGTGTTGTGCCATCCGCACCCCATTTAGCGGTATAGAAGGGGTTTTCCCGAAAGCAGTCAACACGCACTCATCAATCCAAGCCATACTCAGCGGTAGCCAGACCGGAACAGTTTTTTGAGGCGCACTCAATCCAGTAATTTCTGCAAGTTGCTCCAATAAGGATTTGAAGGATAGATTTTGGTTACCTAAAATATAGCGATCGCCTTTTTTCCCCCGGTCCAACGCCAACAGGTGACCCTGAGCCACATCCCGCACATCAATAAAATTTAATCCAGTATCCAAATAAAATGGCATTTTCTGCTGTAGGAAGCGCACAATAATTTCTCCCGTAGGAGTTGGCTTAATATCCATCGGACCAATGGGAGCGCTAGGATTAACAATCACCACATCAAGACCAGATTTAGCTGCCTTGATCGCTTCAGCTTCAGCAAAAAACTTAGATTTTTTATAGTCACCCACCAATTTCTCGACAGGACTCTGATGGGTTTCATCCACAATTTCCCCAGGTTTACCCACACCAATAGCCGCTACTGAACTGGTGTAAACAGTGCGTTCAATCCCAGCTTTACCAGCACTTTGTAGCACATTACGGCTTCCCTCGACATTGTTACGATAGAGTAAATCTCGATCCGCTTGCCACAGGGAATAATGGGCAGCGACATGAAATAATACCTGACATCCCTGCATCAGTTGGCACAAGCCTGGATCGTTCAAGTCACCGATAACGACTTCTATATCTAGACCCTGGAGGTTATCGAGTTGGCTAGTAGGGCGCACCAGAGCTCGCACGGAGTATCCTGCTTCAAGTAGCGATCGCACAACATGAGCACCGATAAATCCTGTTCCTCCAGTGACGAAAGCTTTGATTGCCATTGACGCACGCTCCTCTGTTTCCCAATTTCTTATTGCTTATAGCACTACCAATTAAGGTGTTTGACATTCCTAAACTCCGAAACTTAGTCATAGCTTACTTCTGACTTCTGACTTCTGACTTCTGACTTGCGCGTAGCGCTATACCAGAAAATAATCCTAGCCAGCAATCTTCCAGCAGGGTATACAATACTGGTACAACAATCAAACTCAATAACGTAGACGTAAGCAATCCACCAATAATTGCCACAGCCATCGGTTGTCGCAATTCTGCTCCTGCGCCAAATCCCAATGCCAATGGCAACATCCCCAAAATTGTCGAAGCAGTAGTCATTATAATCGGTCGCAAACGCACCACTCCCGTTTCCAGAATTGCCTCAGTGCGACTTAAACCAGCTCGACGAAGTTGGTTAACATAATCCATCAGCAAAAGCGCATTTTTGTCAAGTAGTCCCAGCAAAAAAATTAGACCAATCAGGGAAATCATGCCAAAATCACTCTGGGTGATCAGAAGTGCTAGCATTGCTCCCACAATAGATAAGGGCAACGACAAGCCCACCACCATCGGTTCTAACAATCGACCAAAAGGCAAAATCAGCACTAGTAACATACAGGTAACAGACAAGGTCAAGGTGCCAGCAAAACTCCCCAGCACATGACTACTCAGAGCCGAATCCCCCCACAGTTGTAACCTCACACCATCCGGTAAAATCAATTTGGCAACCTTTACCACCTCCTCAGTAGCATCTCCCAACCTTTGACCCTGGTTAAGGCTAGCACGAACATAAACCCCTCGCTGACCATTAACATGCTCAATCTCAGTAATCCTATTCCCTCGATTATTTTGACCAGTTGCCTCTACATCCACTAATCCTGGTAATGTCTCAATCCGATTTTTGAGATCTGCAGCAGTATTGCCTAACACCTCTAAATCATCACCCAATAAAGCAACTTGAACCGGTTTTTGAGTAGGTAGTTCGATAAACTGAATATCTTCAACACTAGTAGTTACACCAGAGATCTTTGGCAAAGCAGCCCGCATTTTTTCCTGAACCTGAGCAGTAGTATATTGGCGATTACGTTTAAGTTTGACCTGAAGGTTTCCTTTGTTGGGATCACCCTGTACCCCCACAACTGTATAGACCGATTCCACTTCAGGGAAAGCCAGCACCGCCTCTTCTAACTGCTTAGCTACCTGCTCAGATTGCTTCAGTACCAATTGCATCCCACTTTTAATCGGAAATAGACCATTAAACCCTGACTTTGATAGTTTTGGTTTTGAGAGTTGTGGTTTTAGCTGCTCCCTAAGGTCTGAATTAGTATCTGAATTAGTATTTGAATTACTTAATGACAATGACTTTGACTCTTCACTGTTAGAATCAAACCCTCCCAAATTCAGAATCTTATCAATTAAATCACCAAATTGAGAGGCACTAGGCATCTGAGGCAACGGTGCCGTATAGGTAATCATAAATTCCCCTCGGTCTAGGGTAGGAATAAACCCCTGAGGAATTAGGGGAATCAGGGAAATCCCAGCCACAAAGCTCAATACCGCTAATCCCACTACAAATTTCCGATGCCCCAGGGACCAGCGCAGCAAATCACGGTAGTTGGGATTAAACCTCAACCAAGAGTCGAAAACTACTCTCGATAATCTTGCCCTGTTCCCTGTTCCCTGCTCCCTTCTACCTGTTCCCTGTTCCCTGTGCCCTGTTTCCTTTTCCCTTTTCCCCTGCCTAGGTTTAAGCCAATAAACCGCAAGAACTGGGCACAAGGTCCGAGCAACCAACAAAGAGGTAAGAACTGCTGCCGAAACCGTCAGACCAAAGGGTTTAAAGAACTGTCCTAAGTTACCACCCATTAAACCAACCGGTAGAAATACCGCGACAATGGTCAAAGTAGAAGCAGAAACCGTCAGACCAATTTCATTAGTAGCAGAAAGAGCAGCTTGTCGAGGAGACTCCCCAGCCTCCAGGTGCCGAGAAATGTTCTCGACTTCTACAATGGCATCATCAATGATAATCCCAATTACCAGAGCCAAAGCTAGTAGAGTAATGGTTTCGAGATTGAACCCATAGATAGCCATCACAATAGCCGTTCCCAGCAGGGAAATTGGAATTGCCAAGGCAGTAATTAGGGTCGCACGCCAGTTGCGCAAGAAAGTAAAAATTACCAACACTGCCAGAACAATTGCCAGTAATAAACCATCAATAGTAGATTGAGTCGCTTCCCGGATATAGTTAGCTTGAGTCACTGCTAAGACTAACTGCACCTCTGGCAAACTACCTTGTAGTCTTTGCACCGCTTCCTCTACCCGACTAACCACATCTAAGGTATTAGCATCACCCCCTTTGATCACCTGAAAAGCCAAAGCTTCCTGTCCATTGAAGCGAATCCGAGTCGGGGTAATGGGTATGGGAGATTCGGGATTATCTCGCTGCTGTTCCTCCTTAATAATTTCTGGTGCTTGTTTGGTCAAGTCCGAGCCAGAATTGAGAGCCGTAAACGTAGTTTCCCCCCCTCCCAACAAATTGACTTTCAGAACTCCTGGAAGTTGAGCAATCTCTGGTAAAATACTAGTCTTAGCAATATCAGCTAATTGCTTCAGGTCTTTAGTATCACTCTTGATGGTGTAGCTAACTGCAGAGGATTCGTTCAAATTGAAGGGAATGACCTCAAAGGTTGCACCTTCAGGAATAGCAATTTGCCACAGTGTCTTTTCAACCTCCATTGAAGAAGAGTTGAGATCGGTTCCGACATCGAAATAGAGGGTAACCACCGTTCGACCAGGGTAGGTTGAAGAAACCATCTGATCGAGTCCTGCCAAAGGCAAAAGCCTTTCCTCAATCGGTTGAGTCAGTTTCTGCTCCGTTTCCACGGCAGTCTCCAATGGCACTTGAGCATTGACCACCACCACCGGAAAGGTAATATCAGGGAATAGGGCATACTTAAGGGAACTGAACGCCAAAAGCCCAGCCACAACCATTGCGATCCAAAAACCTATGGTTACTCGGGAATACTTAATGGCTAACCGGGAAATATTGAACCGCTCTCGTAAGACCTTGAGGAAACTCAACTTGACCATTTAAGACAATTATGTTAAGTCACTGCTTCCTTAGGATATACTTTGAGCGATCGGCTATAAGATCGGATTAGATTATCAAGACATGGGATTGATCAGGTAGCGCCACACTTCACTAACGCATTTGCTAGCAATGGATAAAGCTCTAGACCAAGCGATTGAGTTTTTAACAAGCCCATCGGTTACACCACCGACCTCTGAAGCTGTAGTCGAGGCACTACTTCAGGCAGAGACAACAGCTAAACGAACCAAACTCAGCCATGGCTATTCACAACTGATCGGAAATTGGCGACTAGGGTTTATTACAGGGACAAAGCGATCGCGCCAACGAGCAGGGGTGATCTTGGGTAGCGGACGATTTCTGCCAAAGTGGATCAAGATTAACCTATCCTACTCCCCATCAGAGTCTTCTCAAGACCAAGGAACGGTTCAAAATGCTGTTCAATTTGGACCGATTCAGATAGTTCTTACCGGTCCTACGAAGTTTTATCCTAAGACCAATATCTTAGCTTTCGACTTTACTCAAATCAGGATATCCTTATCTCGTATAACACTTTATCAAGGCTACATTAAAGGTGGACAAGACCGGGAAACTAGGTTCTATGAGCAACCCTTAAAAGAACAAGCATTCTTCACCTACTTTCTAGTGGAAAACCGTTGCATTGCTGCTAGAGGTCGGGGAGGAGGTTTGGCTGTGTGGACCAAGTAAGCCCTAGCTCAGTTAGATAGGTTCATCAAAGGAACAGGTTTGTGCTATTGCCTTCTGTAACAGCAGATTATACTCTTGCTCATTGACCGTACAGGCACCAAACCGTTCTAGGTGAGAATTCATCATCTGAGCATCAAACAGCAAAAAGTTGCGATCGCGCAACCGTTCTACCAGCTTAACCATAGCCACCTTTGAGCCCTCCGGAATCCGATAAAACATCGATTCACCAATGAACGCTCCACCAATTACAATCCCCAAAATTCCTCCTGCCAGCTGATTTCCCTGCCAAGTTTCAAAACTGTAGGCCCATCCAGCCTTATAAAATTGCCAATAAATCTCCTTTAGTTCTGGAGAAATCCAAGTAGTTTCGCGGTCAGCACAACCAGTCATTACTCCTAAAAAGTCTCGGTTAATGCTGACACTAAATCGTTCCTGATTTAAGACACGACGCAGAGATTTAGGATAGCGAAACCGCTCATCCAGAGGAATTATAGCACGTTCGCGGCTTGAGTACCAGCCTAAATTACCAGTATCATCTGCCATCAGGAAATAGCCTTGAGCATACCCTTGAATTAAGTAATCAATATCGATTTCCATTAACAGAAATAAGTGTGTAAGGAAGAACTAACTTAGTTAAGTAAAATTAAACGTAACATACTAGCGGTTAACACTTCTGTACAAAAAAAATTGGCTTTAAAGAAATCAGGTTTCTTACCTAGATTAAGGGGTCTAACTAAGTTAGTTTTCACAAACCCAGTTTTTTGACAAAGTTCTCCTCCGTCTCCCCAATCTTCCCACTCTTCCCCCTCTTCCCTTTCCACTTTCCCTTTTCCCCTAATCGTGGCAAGCTGTTGATGATTCAAGGTTGATTGGCAACAAGTGCTGTATTGGTTCGGTTCCCCCCTACTGGAGAGATAAAGTCATGGTTACAAATTCTAGTGTCAAACAGTTGCTCAAAATTTTAATCGGTGCCGCCTGGATAGACGGTAAAGTTCAGGCAGAGGAACGGGAATATCTGTATAAAGTCGCCAAGGAATATGGAGTTGCTGACGACCCAGAGATTAAACCGTTACTGTATGAACTCAAAGCTGTGTCAGCAGATGAATGCTACAGTTGGGTGGAACAGTATTTAGGCGATCGCCCTAGTCCAGAAGACTATCAGCGCTTGATTGAAGCCCTCAGTGCCTTAATTTATAGCGATGGGCTGGTAGACACAGAAGAAGCCAAACTTCTGAATCGCTTGCAGTTACTCGACCCCAGCAGTCCATCTAAGCAGTCGAGTAGTCAAAAAGTACTCAAAGCAATTCAAAAAATTTACCGCCGGTGGATTGATAAGCAGTTTAGTGAATGATTACTGCATCAGTACGTCAGTGGGTCAGTGTTGAGTAATCAGTCCTGAAAAGTTCAGGACTTACCCAGCAACTCTAGCTGTAGGGTATCGCTTGGGACCGGTCTACTACAGGCCACACCCGGTCAACCGGTCACCCGACACCCTTGGGCTGATGTGACAATTTTTGATCTGGCAAGTGGTTGGCAACTCATCCAATGTTACTAGCGTCAAATTACTCAGATTGTGCCGAACTTATTGCTATTAAACAGGCATAATCTGGTTTTTTATGCTTATTTTGAGCAAAAAAAACAATTTTATTGAACCTAGGAACATCTAGCATCTGATTGGTTCTATTTACTTAAGAACACATTAATTTAATAGAATGCCTTCCATGCTTAACCTAAATCATTTTCAATCAGGAACTGCTGCTGTTTTAGCCCTTGGACTCACCGCCACCACCATGGCTCCCCTAGTCGCACCTGCTCCGTCTTTTGCCCAAAGCACTAACTTTATCGATGTTTCATCCAACTACTGGGCAAGTGACTTTATTGGAGAATTATCCCAGCGCGGTATTATTGCCGGATTTCCTGATGGCTCCTTCAGACCAAATGCACCAGTGACCCGCGCTCAGTTTGCGGCAATGCTACGTAAAGCAAATCAAGATTTCAATAAACCCGCCATTCGCGGTGGCAACAGTTTCGTGGATGTTGCTTCCAACTACTGGGCAAATCCTGCCATTCAGGAAGCCTACCAAACCGGATTTCTGAGTGGTTACCCTGGTAATATCTTTAGACCTGAACAAAATATTCCCCGCGAACAAGTTTTAGTAGCCCTTTCTAATGGACTGAATTTCTCTTCCAGCGGTTCTACCTCAGAACTGGTCAGTTTCTACCGGGACGGCAGCCAAATTTCTAACTTTGCCCGTGCTCCCATCGCTGCTGCTACAGAAAATCGTTTGGTGGTTAATTATCCTAACGTTGCCTTTCTCAATCCGACTCGGAATGCAACTCGTGCAGAAGTTGCAGCTTTTATGTACCAAGCGCTGGTGGCAACAGAACAAGCCCCAGTGATTAGCTCCCAATACATTATCGATCCCAATCCAGCACCTGTAGCCTTCACAATTCCTGCAGGTACTTCTATTCCGGTTAAGTACAAAAAAGATAAAATTCTGCTCGCCCAAGAGGAAACTATTCCCCTAACCCTGACAGTGGATCTAAACATTACCACTGCTGATGAGGGCAAGTTGCTGATTCCTGCTGGTAGTGAAGTGGTTGGCGAACTCCGTGCTACAAAAGAGGGAGCTCAGTTTGTAGCTCAGCAGCTGTTGATCAATGGTGAAACCCTATCCTTTAATGCCACCTCTGAGGAAATTACCACCACTGAAACTATTCGCAAGGGTAGCAATCCAGGGAGTATCCTAAAAGATGCAGCAGTTGGTACCGCTGCCGCCGCTGCTATCTCTGCCGTTACCGGTGACCGTGCGATCGCTACAGAAGAAATCTTGATCGGAGTTAGTTCTGGCATCGCTTTAAATATCGGCAAACGTTTATTCGGTAGCAGCAGCGTTGACCTATTTATGGTTGAACCAGAAACCGACTTACAGCTTACCATCGACTCTGACCTGGTGATTACCAGTCAGTAACTAGATATGTGGACAGTTAACTGTTGAGAGGATGATAGATTAACCAATCAGAGCCAACCTCTCAACGGTCAACAACAACTATGTACTGAGGGCTACTGAGCGTAAGTCAACCAAACGATAAAGGTTGTTCCCATGCTTGAGTTATCTTGACCATGACTAATGGATAATTCCCCATTTTCCTCAGTCGATAGTAGTTTGGCAGGACTCAAAACTTCAATATCACCCTGCATGTATGCCATGAGTTCTTTTGCGATCGCTAATCCTAAACCAGTGCCAGGGATAGGACCATTAGCTTGAACTCCCCGATAATGCCGCTCAAACAGATGGTCTAAGTCTTCTGGAGCAATACCTGGACCAGTATCACTAATTGCGATCGCTATAGCATCACCATGATCAAGCCATTGTCCAACACCAACTTGGATATCAATTTTTCCCCCAGCTGGGGTGTACTTCAAAGCATTGTCAATCAAATTACTCAACACTTCCCGTAAAGCCTTAGGATTCCCTTTCACCAAAGGTAAGTCGGGGGCAATAGAGCAATGCAACTCCAAATTAGCCTCTTGAGTAATAGCGTCAGCAGATATAAGCAAGGGTTCTAAGACATCCTTGACCGCAAACAGTTCCAAAGGAAGAGTTTTGTCCGTGAGTAGGGGAAATTCCCCTGGGGTGGAGTGTGGTTCGGAGTGACTAGTTGGGTAAATCTCCCCAAGATCATCTGATTCTGGGGATGAGGAAGCCTCAGCCGTAGCTACAGGTAACGTTAGGGATGCTGTATCGGTTTGGTTCATGTCCAGGCAAGCATTAAACTGTTGCAGCAACTCCTGTAAGCGATCGCTTTCTCGTATAATGCTCGAAGCCACTGGATAGTTTTTATCTCCTGGTACCAGTCGCTTGAGCAGTAGCTTACCAAAGGTTCGTAACGCCATCAGGGGATTACGAAATTGATGCAGCAGATCGTCAAGCATATCCCGTTGTTTTGCCTGTAGACGTCTGTGCTGAGTCAACTGCTGCTCAAACCAACCTTGACGCTGTTCTATGACATATGCGATCGCTAAGGTTCTAGCAATGCGTTCCACACTTGCCTGTTCTGTGTGATTCCAAGGTCTATCATCACGAGCACTCACCAATAACCCCATCACTATCCCTTCATGGATTAGAGGTAAAACGATTTGGTGCTGCTGCTGTAGGGAATTTTCTGTCCAGTCAAAAGAGGTTGAACCCACATCTTGCTCTTGGTTATTTCCCTGAGGGAGTAGCCGAGGTAAGCTGCTGGATAATCGAGGAATCTGATCAATCTCACCTATTTTCTGTGGCAAAACCCAGTCAGGATCACTCATATCCCACACGGTACTTGTTTCCGGATAAACTACCACAGGAATTAGCTTTGCCTGATTGCCCTCAACGAATTCTTCCGTTAAATATACAGCACCACTAGCTGCTCCCAGTCCTTGGGTTAATAAAGCCACTTGGTTTCGACACAGGGAGACAAATTCTGAACTGACGCGAGTGAACATGAGCTATAGATGAGTCTCTGGGTTAATGCTACTGGAAGTTAAGCCACTATCAGCTTTCCTTCTATAATGTCGAACCCCTTAACTAGCGAGGGGGTCTGGGGGATACATGGACTCCCCCAGGCTGAGCGGGTGGGTTCGATGCCCACCCTATAAGCATTTACCATTGTCACCTCAGTGTGGTAGAATAGGGGCTATGTTGATGATGAACTACACATACAGGATTTATCCCAGTCAGGATCAACAACAGATCCTCAAAGACTGGCTTGAGACTTGTAGACGAGTCTATAACTACTCATTGAGGGAGTTGAAAGACTGGATTGCTAGTCGTAAATGTCCTGTGGATAGGTGTTCCATTGACTTAGAATACATCATTCCTGCCGATACACCGTTTCCTAGTTATCACCGTCAACAAAACAATCTACCCAAGGCCAAGAAAACCAACCCATTTCTAGCTTTGGTGCATTCCCAAGTTTTGCAAACAACCGTTAGGCGGTTACATGACTCATGGGAAGCAATGCAGTCTAGAGGGTTTGGGTTTCCTAGATTCAAGAAACGCGGGCAATACAAATCATTTGTGTTTCCTCAATTCAAATCTAATCCAGTCAGTAATGCACATATCAAACTTCCAACGAGGTGCGCTTTCCGTTGGCGAATTAAATTCGCCACGGGTCGCACCTCAAGATTGGCTTAGTTCCGATTCGGCTCCATCGGGAAATCCCCGAAGGATTCCAGGTCAAACAGGTTAGAGTCTTGGCTAAAGCTAGACAGACACAATGGTATGTTGTTATATCGATGGCACTGGATGTCGATATTCCTGATCACCCTGCTGTAGGCAGGGCAATCGGAATCGACCTTGGGTTAGAGAAATTCCTGACAACTTCAGACGGTTTCACAGTTGAACGGCCTAAGTTTTTCAAGTCACTGCAAGGCAAGCTGGAATTGCTGCAACGCAGAGCAGCTAGAAAGCAAAAGCGTTCTAATAACTGGGAAAAGGCACAACTGAAGGTGGCCAGACTACATCAAAAAATAGCGAATACTCGCAAAGACTTTCATCTGAAAACAGCCCATTTACTCTGTGACCAAGCTCAGACAATCTTTGCAGAAGACCTCAACACAGTAGGACTCAATCGAGGGATGTTGAGGTTTGACTGTATTGATGCTTCATTCGGTCAATTCTTAGATCTTCTCAAGTGGGTAGCCTGGAAACGGGGATGCTACTTTAAACGAGTAGACCCCCGTGGAACCAGTCAGACTTGCCCTGAGTGTCAGGCAACGGTCAAGAAAGACTTGAGGGTCTCAGAACATTTTTGTCCTGAATGCGGCTACACAACTCACAGAGATCATGCCGCCGCTCAGATGATTAGATGGCGAGGATTGGAATTAGTACCCGTGGACAATTCGGGGAACGGAAACCGCTTGTCAAGTCGATCTGTCGGGGGAGAAATCCTAGATAAGTGGCGCAAAGGTGTTTAATCATCTGGGGCAGGAATACCCGTTTGTGAGGATGGGAAGCCTACACTATACCGAAGGTTAGTGTAGGAGGATGTCACACAATTGACTATTATGCCTTAGTGAGCTTTAGTGATCACTCATCAGTCATCAGTCATCAGTCATCAGTCATCAGTCATTAGTGATTAGACCTCTTACAAATATCCGTTACATCCATTGCCCGATCATCTGATCACCCCATCACCCCATCACCTGATCAGTGTAATTGTGAGATGAGTTTAAGGCTATTTTTTCTAATTATATTTAAGTTTTATTAAAACTATTAAATTTTTGTATTAATTTTCCGGAGGTAATGAGGAAACGGAAAATCCCCTAAAGTATTGCTGTCAAAGGTTTCAGCCGGGTTGTTTAGTTCTATGACAAGAGCTTGATCTTTTTAGAAAGAGTCGATATAATTTCGACGGCTTTTGTAACTATCTTTACAATTGCCAGCAAAAAGAGGAGGTAAAAAGGTTGGCAAGAAGACGTAAGCGTAAGAGTCGCCGCCGCCAAGAAGGGCGCAAGATACTTGAGCATGTACCTCAGTACAATCTAGAAAGTGGCGAGTATAAACCGGTTACAGCAGCACGGGCATACATTCGATCACAAGGGATAGTTCCACCTGCCCTACTACTGGTCAAACGTAACGAGCATACCACAGACCGTTATTTCTGGGCAGAAAAAGGGCTCTTCGGTGCCCAATATGTGGAAGAAAATCATTTTCTGTTTCCCAGTTTGCGATTAATCAACTCTCCCTTAAAAAAGGTAGGGGTTGCCGCTCGTAGCCGCTGAAACCTTACTGGTAATATTTATTGAAAGTGCTTTTACTTAGCCCTCCTCAAACTCTAAGGCTTGAGGAGGGCTAAGTATCTTGGGTTTATTTACCTATTCTGCTTATAGTGGGGGAAGATGTCAAACCCTGCTTGCTTACAACAAGGGTTTTAGTTTGAGGGACTGTTGAAGTTGTATTAGTTCATCGCGATGGCCAGTGACTATAACCAAACATTGCTCCGCAGCAGCTTGATCCCCAGGGGCTTGGGTAGACGCTGATTCTAATTTCAGAGATACCTGTTCGAGTCGCTCAGCTTTTTTCCAATAAAAAAGGCCCGCTGCGGGAGCTAGTGCCACTAGCCCCAAAAACACCTTAGTCAAAGTCGGAAACAAAATAGAGAGCACTAGAGATAAGCAGACTATACCACAGGCAGCTAGGACGGTTAAAAAGATAGCCAGAAACCAACTCGGTCGGACTATCCCCTGGAACGTGACTTGATTGGTGGCAGCATCCACCGCCGCCACCTGGTAGGCTCTTTGATCAAAATATTGCTTCAACTGGTTTAGAAGCGATTCTTCTGTTTCTGGGGAAGCTAGCTTCACTTGTTGTATTCGGTCTTTCACAGAGGCTCGAATAAAGAAAAACAAACCTACTGCCAATAAAAGGGTTAGCAAAAGTGTAGAAGCAAGAATAGTTGTATTCACTGAATATTAACTATAAAAATACACATCCTTTGCTACTACTTTACAATGTATGAGACACTAATGGTCAGTTTAGCTCGTCGGTACCCACTAGCTAGAGGCTGTAAGATGCTGGTGTGGGTAGATGGCTAGCAGGTAGCACGCCCTGAATTCACATCTGGGCAAAACAATGCATAACCTGACTTCTGGGATGCCACCAGGGTTTTCAAAGACAGCACCCTGGAATAAATTGCTACTTCCCTACCTAACTGACTCAACAACAGACTGGTGGCAGGGAGTCCTTGGCTGAAATTTCCCCACTGTTTCCTCAGCCATATAGTTATGCCAAAAACTGGCAAGTTCTATAGCTTTCTCCTGCCACTCTGGGCAGATTTGATACATCCTGCGTGGGCGTCCTCTTCCTTCTACTTTTTGCCAGTACGCTGAAATTGCCTGTTTTTCTTCAAGAAACTTCAGTGCACTGTAGAGGACAGTATCTGAGAGTCGATAGGTGGGGTATTCTTGTTCCAGTTGTTGGATCAGTTGTGTTCCATAAGACTCTCCTTGCAACAACACCGATAGCACATAGCATACCGCTAATTCTTTATTGAGATAGTTGGGCGGAGGATCTTGGAAAAAGCTATAGATATCTTCGAATTTCATCTGCATATGTAGTTGGAATTCCCAGTTATTCTAGATGGGATTAGAGGGTTTTCTGGCAAATAGTCATGGTTGGAGGCACCCTGGGAAATTCACGCGCGTTTTGCAGTGAGTTTTCTTGAAACGACTAACCTGGGTAGGTACATCGCTATCACAATTTATAACTTAAAAATCTCTGGCGTAGGGTTTAAATACCTCCCTAATTTGATGAAAGTTTAATGAATTTTGGACTTAACACACCTAAAAAGTAAAGATCAACTTTAATAATTGCTCGAAACCGTTATCCAAAACTACCGACTATCAAGGGTAACATCGGGAAGGAAGACAAGACAGACGAGTAACACCAATTTCATTGATGCGAGCTAGAGAGGATGATCTCGGATGGAAGGATGGGGGCATGGAGGGATGAATATCTAAGCTAATATCCATTTAAATTTCAGATCTTGCCACTTGTGCACAAGCCAGTCTACCATCTCCCCATCTCCCCATCTCCCCATCCCCCCATAAACCGCCATTCACAATTTAAATCCGTTAAAGCTTAATAATTTTTGTGGGGGTTGGTGTAAGTGGCGGTTGGTGTAAGTGGGAGTTAGTGTAACACAAAAGTGAACCATTAATGTGGCTCATCTCACATAGGACCCATTCAGGCAGGTTTTTTAGCAAATTAACGGTTCCCACATTACCTCAGGGCTTTATCTGCGATTTAGCTGGGGATGAATTGCGAGTGTGATCAATCCTTGTCACAATAAAGTTGGTTGCTGACCCCCCCGACCGACAACAAGGGTGTTTAGCTTCCACCCCAAGATTAGCCCTACGTCTTTTCGCGTTGCGGAGCGCGTGGTAGGCGGTTCAAAAGTGATTACTCAAGGGACACAGCCCCCATGCGAGAAATATCTGACACTTCCATCCCACCAGCTCGTCAAAAAATTGCCCTAACCCTGCGCAGATTCGGTTGGATTTCCTTCTGGACTCAGTTAATCCTAGGGGTATTTTCTATGGGGATTTTACTGTTTGAAAGGTTTGTCCTTGCCAGCCCTCAAGTTGACAATCAAGGGGGTCGAGGAATCGGCTTCGGTCTTTTTTTCTTCGCTTGTGGACTAGTGGCTTTAGGTATAGGCATTTATTTTGCCTACCGTTACACTGGCATCGCTAGTCGGCTGCTAGCTGCCAATGGGTCAGACATACCAAGCAAAGCTCAAACCCTTCAAACGATTAGGCTGGGCTTGATTGTGAGTTTAGTAGGAATGTTATTGACCATCATTGGCTCATTTGCAGTCATAGGCAGCCTTGTAGCCCTAGCTCTAGCTGAGCAACAAAATTCAGTTGGGTTGGCTTGTAATGATGTTCCACCGATAGACCTGTTTGTTGTGCAGGCAAACATCAACACTATTTTTGCTAATTTTGTTGGCATAGCGATTTCACTGTGGCTATTTAATCGAGTCAGTCGCTAGCCAACATACCTCACACCAGCTCACCAGCTCACCAGCTCACCAGCTCACCAGCCGACTCCCTACTCCCTACTCCCTACTCCCTACTCCCTACTCCCCTACTCCCGACTCCCGACTCCCGACTCCCGACTCCCAGCAGAAGTTAATTGCCGTTGGCAAGAAAACTGTGGCACATTGGTGAAGTTAGATCCATGTTGCTCAGATGAGTACCGATCATGCGATCGCGCCATTTTAGTAGAGAAAACTCGTGCTTGACCTAAAGCAAATTCGGGAAAATCCACAAAAGGTTCAAGAACTACTAGACCGACGTAGTGTCAATCAATATGACCTACAACCTATTCTGGAACTGAATCAGCGTCAGCGGGAGCTAGAAACATCCCGCACCCAGTTGCAGGCTCGTAGTAATGAAATTGGTAAGCTGATTGGTCAAAAAATCAAATCGGGTAGTCCTCCACAAAGCCCAGAAATTCAGTCGCTCAAGGAAGAGGGTAACCAAATCAAAACTAAGTTGAGCGAACTGGAACCCGAAGAAAAAGACCTAAAAGACCAGCTGAACACCCTCTTGCTATCCCTGCCCAACTTGCCCTGGGAATCCACACCGATTGGCAAGAGTGAAGCAGAAAATGTAGAAGTCCATCGCTGGGGTGATGAGTACATTCCCAAGGATTTCCAAATTCTCCCCCATTGGGAAATTGGCGAAAAACTCGGCATTCTTAACTTTGAGCGAGGGGTGAAAATCGCTCAGAGTCGATTTGTGACATTGATCGGGGCTGGTGCTGCTTTGGAACGAGCACTGATTAACTTCATGCTTGACCAGCAAATTGCTGCTGGCTATACCGAAGTGATGCCACCGGTACTGATCAACAGTGAATCCCTAACCGCTACCGGTCAGTTGCCTAAGTTTGCTGAGGACAGCTTCAAGTGCTCTGATGATGATTTGTGGTTAGCACCCACAGCAGAAGTGCCATTGGTGAATCTCTACCGAGATGAAATCCTCGAAGCATCCCAACTTCCCATTAATCTCTGTGCCTTCACCCCGTGTTTTCGCCGGGAAGCGGGTAGCTATGGGCGGGATACCCGGGGTCTAATTCGACTACACCAGTTTAATAAAGTTGAGCTAGTGAAAATTGTTGATCCGAGTACTTCCTCCGAAGAGCATCAGAAACTGCTTAAGAATGCTGAGGCGATCTTGGAAACCTTGAAATTACCCTACCGGACTGTAGAACTGTGTACAGGGGATATAGGTTTCTCAGCTGCTACAACCTATGACCTAGAAGTTTGGCTGCCTTCGCAAAGGACATATCGGGAGATTTCCAGTTGTTCCAATTGCTTTGATTTCCAGGCACGGCGGGGTAGGATTCGCTTCAAAGAGTCCGGCAAAAAAGGCACTAACTTTGTTCATACTCTCAATGGCTCAGGATTGGCAGTGGGGCGTACTATGTCAGCCATTCTGGAAAATTATCAGCAACCGGATGGAACGGTTAAGATCCCAGAGGCTTTACAGCCTTATATGGGGCGAGACGTGTTGTAATACCATGAGCCTAGAGCCTAGAGCCTAATTGCAATGCCTATACAATAGAAAAATGAAGTTAACATTACATTAAATTATTCACTTCTATGTCAATTTTGGCGGCGATTGCAGTTTTGGCAGTCTTGATTCTTGTTCACGAGTTGGGTCATTTTATGGCAGCTCGTCTGCAAGGAATCTATGCCAATCGCTTTTCTCTTGGCTTTGGTCCAATTCTATGGAAATATCAGGGTCCAGAAACTGAGTATGCAGTGCGAGCGATTCCCCTAGGGGGGTTTGTGGGTTTTCCTGATGATGACCCCGATAGCGATATTCCTCCCAATGATCCCAATTTGCTCCGCAACCGACCGATTCTAGACCGGGCAATTGTGATTAGTGCTGGTGTCATTGCTAACTTGGTCTTTGCTTACTTCCTGCTTGTGGCTCAGGTAGGAATGGTTGGCATCTCGCAATTCAACTACCAACCGGGTGTGGTAGTGCCTAAACTTGCCCCAGAAAGCAGTTTAGTGGCTACAGAAGCAGGCATCAAACCAAGAGACATCATTCTCGCCGTAGATGGTCAGGAGTTGGAAGCAAACCGGGAAGGGATTACTTTCCTGATGAAAGCGATTCAAAATCATCCCAACCAGCCCCTGGAAATGCGGATTCAGCGTCAAAAACAAACGCTACTGTTAAAGGTGATTCCGGAACCAGGGATAGATGGGAAAGGAAAAATTGGTGTACAACTGTCTCCCAATGGAGAAGAAGTGCGTCAACGTGCTGGTAGTTTGCTGGAGGTATTCAGTCGTGGTGCCGAAGAATATCAACGCATTACAGTCTTAACCCTGGAAGGCTTTGGTCAGCTACTGAGTAATTTTGGCGAAACGGCGGAACAAGTGTCTGGTCCAGTGGCAATTGTGGCGATTGGAGCCGATATTGCTCGTTCCAACGCTGTCAATCTTTTACAGTTTGCAGCTCTGATTAGTATCAATCTAGCGATTATTAATATCTTGCCCCTACCAGCCCTTGATGGTGGTCAGTTGGCTTTCTTACTGATTGAAGGACTTCGAGGTAAGCCCTTGCCCATGGAAGTACAGCAGAATATTATGCAAACTGGACTAGTGCTGCTTCTGGGTTTAGGTGTTTTCTTGATTATTCGGGATACAGCTAACCTGGGTTGGGTACAAAACTTATTCCAGTAACCCGTGTTTGGTTGTTATAGGTTACAGGTTGCAGGTTAGAGGTTACAGGTTGTAGGTTGCAGGTTACAGGTTAGAGGTTAGAGGTTACAGGTTAGAGGTTACAGGTTGCAGGTTACAGGTTACAGGTTAGAGGTTGCAGGTTAGAGGTTACAGGTTAGAGGTTACAGGTTGTAGGTTACAGGTTACAGGTTAGAGGTTGCAGGTTAGAGGTTCAAAGATTTATTGACCTAGGTTAGTTGATCCTGTGGGTTTTACTGGTATAGCTTCAGAAGAGATTTACCCTCGATCTTCTCAACATTGGCCTTGCGGCCACGCGTGCGCGTTCAACCTTCCAACCTTCTAACCTTTAACTGGCGCTTATCTAGCCAACGTTCAACCTTCCAACCTTCCAACCTTTCAACCTTCCAACCTTCCAACCTTCCAACCTTCCAACCTTCCAACCTTCCAACCTTCCAACCCATGAGTATTACCCGTAAATGGTCTGCCAAGCAGCAAAGATCCCTAGAGATTCTAATTCGCCTTAAGCGACTCTATCCGGACGCCACCTGCACACTGAATTACGAAACGCCAGTACAGTTAATGGTGGCAACCATTCTTTCAGCTCAATGCACCGATGAACGTGTGAATCAGGTAACACCAGGGTTGTTTCGCCAGTTTCCTGATGCTGTTGCGATCGCTAGTGCTGATATAGAAGTCTTGGAAACTTTAGTGCGCTCTACTGGCTTTTATCGTAATAAGGCGAAAAATATTCAAGGTGCCTGCCGCATGATTGTTAAGGAATACGGTGGTCAGGTACCGAAACAAATGGACAAACTCCTCAAGTTGCCTGGAGTTGCTCGTAAAACCGCCAATGTAGTACTTGCCCATGCCTATGGTATTAACCAGGGAGTCACGGTAGACACTCACGTCAAGCGCCTGAGTCAGCGTTTAGGATTGACAGAACACACCGATCCGATCAGGATTGAGCGAGATTTAATGGGGCTTTTGCCCCAGGAGGATTGGGAAAACTGGTCGATTCGGCTGATTTATCATGGTAGGGCAATTTGTAAAGCCCGAAAACCTGATTGTGATGCTTGTGTTTTGGCGGACTTATGTACCAGTGCCGATCTGGCTGAGGCAACGACTACTACAAACGACTACTACAACAGATAGCTGGAAAACTAACGCTACTGTACCAGCCTCTGATTAAGTTCATCGGATAAGATAAAAAGACAGTGTCTTGTTTTTAGATAGAATTTCAAGAATTAATGGCTAAAAAATCAATGATTGAGCGCGAAAAAAAGCGCAAAAAAATGGTAGAAAAGTACGCAGCTAAGCGGGAGGCGCTCAAGGAAGAGTTTAAAAATGCTGCGACTCAACGAGAAAGGTTAGAGATCCACCGGAAAATACAACAGCTCCCCCGCAACAGCGCCCCCTGCCGTGTGCGGAACCGTTGTTGGGTTACAGGGCGTCCTCGAGGTTACTACCGAGACTTTGGACTATCTCGCCATGTCTTGCGGGAATGGGCACACCAAGGTCTATTGCCAGGTGTGGTTAAATCAAGCTGGTAGGTTAATTGTTTGCAGGTTAACTGGTTGCAGGTTAACTGGTTGCAGGTTAACTGGTTGAAGGTTTTAGGTTGTCTGACATACCCGAGTCTACCCTTAGGGTTTTCCTACTGAAGAGGAGCATAGCCACTCTGCCTTGAGCTTCAACGGGCCCTTGCATGACGCTCTGGGAACTTTCAACCTTAAAACCTTGGCCAATAGGCCACGCGTTCGCGTTCAACCTGAAACATCTACTGCCCACAACAGCGGTCAATGCCAAGACTTTGTAAGAGTAGGTCACTGACAGCGTTAGCGATCGCAAATTCGCCGTAAAAACTTTCTCGAAAGTCAAACGACTGCATTTCTGTAACAATAGCAATCACAAGTGAACCCAAATCATTTTCTCCTTCCATCCGTTGACGGACGAAAATCTGGGCTGCTCGTTGTGCAATCGTTTGATTAATTGCTTCTGGGAGAAACTCTTGATCTAGCCATTGCGCAAGAGTTTCTCGTAACCATTCACCTTCCTGCTCAGGATTTGCAGCTGGTGGCAGAGTAATCGCTGGAATTGGTTTCGGTTTAGCCATAAATAAGGTTTGGTGACGGCTAAGCTAAATAGTTTTCTGTTGACATTTGATTCCATCATACTGTCAACACTCAACACTCAACACTCAACACTCAATACTCAACACTCAACACTCAACAAACTGATCCTGCTAAGCTGATGCGCATTTAAATTGGTTTTTCCCTGTTCCCAGATCCGCTGATCCGAAGTTCCCTTTGAGCAATTTAGGTATCCCAATCTAAATGCTGAACAGCTTATTAAAGACTAAAAAGCCTCTTGAGTCGCTTGCGAACCCAAGCTACAAGATTTCTGTCATCTTCTGCTGCATCCAACAACCCCATTTTCCGCATCTGTTTTTGTCGCTCAGCTAATTCTTCCTGATGCTTGCCTAATTCCTGGACAATGATCTCAGATAGATCTGGATAGTCCTGCAATAGTTGTTTAAAACCTTTATTGCTAATTACAAATAATAGTGACTCTTCTAACGCTCTAACTGATGCTGTTCTTGGTACGCCTAACATTAACGAAAGTTCCCCAAAAAATTGACCTGCCTGAAGACTATTAAGAGTTTTGTTAATCCTCTCTACAAAGACTTCGACAGAACCAGCTAGGATAATATAAAACGCATCTCCAGGGTCCCCTTCATGAAATAAAATCTCTGAGGCACGTAAGCGCTTTCGGTATCCAATTTCAATTAATTGTCTTAGTTCTAATTCAGTAAAATTTTTAAAATAATCGACCTGTCGTAGTAAGTCACGTAAAGCTAAAGGTCTAGGTGTTTTAACTTTGAATGGCTGCTGAGTTGATTGTTCAATAGTTTCTTCAATAGTTTCAAGATTTTGGCGGTGAATCTCTCTCCCCATCAGGGCTTCAGGGTTGCGCAGCCAGAAATCCCTTTGAGGGAAAGGAATTGAGAGTCCCTGCTGACGTAAATTATATTCAATAATAAAATTCAAAGAACTTCTTATAAAAGGTTCTTGATCAATTCGATTGACCCATACCCGAAGTTCAAAGTTTAAAGCACTATCACCAAACCCTTTAAAAAGAACTCTTGGTGTCGGCTCAGATAAGACGGATGGTTCTAAATAAGCAGATTTTAACAGGACTTCTGTCACTAATACTGGATCACTATCGTAAGCGACTCCTACAGGTATGTGTATACGGGCTTTATAGCTGTCAAAAGTCCAGTTAAGCATTCGGTTTTCCACCAGATGAGAGTTAGGAACTACTACATCTCCCCCCTCCCTTGTGCGGATGATTGTAGACCGCATGGAGACTTCTTTAACATATCCGGATAACCCATCAAATTCAATGAAATCACCAACTCTTATTGTTCGTTCTAATAGTAATGTCACACCACTGATAAAGTTTTTAGTTATATCCTGTAGTCCAAAACCAATTCCAACCCCTAAGCCACCAGCAATAACGGCTAATGACCCCAATTCAAAGTTATTATTCAGAACAATTACAATGCCTAATATCCCAAATGCGTAGCTGATGATTGTAGCGATGACTGCTCGATTAGCTTCGTCAATCCCCATTTGGGGAAGTAGCTGTTGTTTGAGAAAGTTTTTTAGGCTACTAGCAAGAAAAATTACTATCATTAAAGATAGTACTAATTTGATTAGTGATTTAATAGATAATTCAGTACTACCTACTTTAAAAATGGTGAATTCAATGAGTTCTAAACCACCTTGTTCATCAATAATATATACCAGTATAAGTAAAATAATATAACTAATTAATTTAGAAATAAACTCTCTTTTTTTTGGATCATTAACTAGCTTATTAAGGAGTTTATAATTCAGGATTTTTTTGAAATCTTGAATTATAAATTTAGCCGTTAAAAATAAAAATATTAATTGAAGTATGGTGAGAATAGATACAGACTCTCCTCCCAGTTGGAAGAGGGGGTTTCTTAAGAATTCTAAAACTAATTTATCAAGAGGCATAAATAACTGCTTTTCAGCTATGAATCTATATTTATACCACTTAATTTTAGTATTATTTTACTATTCCGATCTCAGAGTTGCTATTTACCACTTTTCCCGCTTGCAACTCCCAGACCAGTGAAATTCATTGCACGACCGAGCATGAAGCGCTTTGAGCAACACAAGTACTTTTGAGTCAGGCACAAGCAACAAACCTGACAACAAAGCCTAAAAACCCCTTGCCACACTGACAAAATCAGTAATCAGCACACTAATCAGCACTCAGTACTAGCTTCAAGTTAGCTTCAGAAATTATTACATATTATACCATGTTTGACAATGATGTGACGGTCTCTGTCAAATGTAATCACACCACGGTTATGGAGTTCTCCTAGAGTTTTAGTCACTGTGACCCGAGAGGTGCCGATGGCATTAGCTAGATTCTGATGGGTCATGGGCACACTCAAGCGAGTTCCCGAGGGAACTGGCTCCCCCATTTCCTGTTTCAACAAGAATAATAACTGCTGCAAGCGGTCTTCCACTCGGCGCAGTCCAGCGATCGCTAAAAGTGCTTCTGTCTGTTGTATCCTGTGACCTAGCTGATTGAATAGGGTATGAGATAGATGAGGGGACGCTTCCAATTCAATCATCGAAAACCATTTAAGATGCACTTCGGATAAAGCTTGAGCCTGATAGGTGTCTAGAGCAGCCAACCCAATCCGGAAGGAGGTATCGGGCAATGCCCAACCTAGTAGCACTTCCTCTCCATCAAGGTTAATTTTACCAAAAAAATGGGTCTAAAGCCCCGTCCTTCGTTCGACGGCAATTCTAAGAGACAATGGGATTGAAAGTTGGCACCTTGTGTGCTACACTAAAAGTATAATCAATAGACTGTAGTAGCTAGATACTGTCTAAACATAAGTAGGCAACGTAAAAAATATGTAGAGCGTACATATTTCGTAATTGGGTCTAACGACTTAAATGTTTATGAAAGATTTAGATAAAAAAGTATCTAGTTAAATAGATTTTGAAAAGGTACGGTGGGGCACACCGAAACCCAAGTCGGAAGACTAAATACGCTTGTGGATTTAAAGTTACCGTAAGAATAGTGGAGCCTTTATAGTCGGTCGGTTATGCAGCATAGGGGAAAGGTTTTGTAGTAAGGCTCCACTATTCTAAGGTTTCGTCTCCAAGGAGACCTCTATTTTTCCTGGCTCCGGCAAGGGATAACAAGTCACCCCGTGGAAGCAAGAATCCCCGTCCTTCCAGGGCGGGGAGTGTCAATCAGTTGAACAATACCTTGACAGACTTGCCAGATCCCAGGTGCAACCAAAGGAATGATTTCCCCCTTTGAATACCAACGCAGCCGCTGTCGCTGTTTTTGTCCGTCTTGGGATATTCCGTGAAAGGCCTTTTGGGTTAGAGGCATTGTTTATAAGTTCTGTAGCTTCTAAAGCTCTATTAAACGCTCTTGATAATGGGTAGGCAAAATAGTTTTGGTTTACCGTTGACTGTTTACCGTCCAGGGTTGACTTTAACATTTACTTAGTAAACAGTCAACAGCCAGCATCCTAACTTGATTTATCCCTACTTAGTTTATATTTCTTCTTAACTGACATCAAAAACCTATACCAGGCTTGGGCTGGTTGGTCGTAAAATGTGAAGATATCCCCATAAGCAACTGTGGCATCCTGATGATGAAGCCAATGCTTTTCTGGAGTAGTAATGCACAAGAAGTTGCAAAAGCGCTCTAGGGTCTCCGGAGTTTTCCACTCCATCACAGAAACATGCCTCCAGATCACATGAAGCTCACCCAAGACTAGTCCCAAGATAGTTCCTAGAGGAGAAATTTGCCAGAACCAAGGCACAAACATCAAATAAGGAAAGGCACCTGCGAAACCATCAAGGATTACCAGGGGGTTCTTAGTTAATACAGCATAGTGAATGAAGCTACGATTCTTACTATGGTGTACTATGGCATGGAATTTACCAAAAATGTGCTCAGGGACATGGTACACAAAAGTAGAAAGGAAATCCCCAAGTAGTAGCTGCACTAAAGCAACCAATAAAATCTTAATGATGAACACATCTAACTCCTCTTCGTCTGCGCTGATCTTAGTCAACAAAAGTTAAGGTTTGTCAAAGAATAGGTTAAACTTAAATTTATTATTTCTTGAAGGTATGCTACTATAGCAATTCTCAATCATTCTTGTACAATAATCGCTTTCTTATCTAAGATTTGAAATTAAGCCAATGTTTTCAACTTATCACTTATGACTCCTGACTTCTAATTTTTATACTTCATCTAAGTTGTACCACTCCGGCACGACGCGCTATATAATTTGAATTACTGAATTAATTGATATCCCTTTGCGGTTAATAGTTAATAGTTAATTGTCCCTTAACAATTAACCAACAAGCTTCAATGATCAGTAGTCAACTGGACAGCATATCAATCTGTCTATAGATGAGCTATAATTGACACCAATATCAAGCAGGTTTTTTATTTAAAAACATACTCAATTTAAATATTTTAAAACTAGCAATAATTTCAAGCGAAATCAAGTCTATAGTGACTTATAGTTTTCCAAATTACAGCGTTTTTCACAACTATGAGGTACACAAAATTTTTTCCCTGTTCCCTATTCCCTGTTCCCTGCTCCCTGCTCCCTAAAACCCAGAGATTTGTACCTGACCGAATTTAAAACCGATGTACATTATATCCCGCAACTATCACAGTTTTTTTTACAGGACTGACGCAGTAAGCTGATGTGCATTTAAATTGGTTATTCCCAGATCCGCTGTTCCCTTTGAGGAATTTAGGTATCCCAATCTAAATGCTGAACAACTTAACCTTACTTGTAGTGGCGTGGCCAGCTTAAAATTGTCTAATATAGAGTAATATCATGTAGGGATAATTACCCTTAATAAAAATCTCCCCATCTCCCCATATTCCCCTCCTGGGAGGGGTTAGGGGTGGGTATCACCCTCCCTCTAATTATGGGTATTAAACCTGACTTGATATAAGACGAAACCTGACTTGATATAAGACGAAAAAGGTTAAATGGTAAGAAGAGGAGGATAATTCTAATGCATCAAATTAATCTGGCTACCCCAGTAGGAAGCCACGGCGTCGGTTCCTACTAAATAAGCGCGTTTAGCCCCCAGTTTTGGGTAAGTCCTATTTTAATGACGAATTACCAATTACCAATTACCATAAAAGTTCAATCTTCCATTTCAGTTGACTCAGTTTGATCGGATTGGGTGCTTTCGGCATTTATCAACGTATTATTCGATGAATTTATGTTCCGCTTTCCTTCAGAGGCACGCTTATCCAAAATTGTCTTCAGCCTTGCTGAAGGCATTTCTCTATTAATATGAATCTGAATTTTCGGACCGGAACTAGCTAGACGAATAATCATCCCATGGATAACCGGCATTTGGGTAATCCGCTTGCCATCCATGTAGGTGCCATTGGCACCTAAACTGATAATTTCCCAACCATTAGGATTTCGCCGTAGTTCTACATGGTGACGGGAAACTACAGCGCTATAGAGAATAACATGATTATCGGTTGACCGGCCAATCCGAATCACTGATTCTGTTTCAAAGGGCCAACTTTGAACAGGCACAGACTGGAGAGGATGCAGTAGGGTTAGGGTAATCGCCGGTGTCACATCTTTCAAGGATTTTGTCCTCACGGCCTGATACTGTTAACTATCCCCCACCGACATGACGTGGGATTTCCTTGCTTATACAGCCAAAACGGCTGCCAGAGTTAGTCATATCTGCTTAGATTTACAAGGACTTACATGCACCCCAATTAAGGCACACCTATATTAATATAGAATCTACTTTGACACTCCCCGTCCTAAAAGAACGGGGATTCTTGGCTCTACGACTCGTCGTGGCTCTTTCAAACCGGAGTCAGAAAAAGTAGAGGACTTTTCTCCCCAAGCGTTTAGATCATAGATCTAGGTTTCGGTGTGCCCCACCGTACCTTTTTTATAGGAATAGACAGGGTGCGACCCGTAGCGAATTTAATTCGCCGACGGAAAACGCACCTTTATACTTTTTTATCTAAGTTTTTCATAGACGTTGTAGTCGTTAGACCAAATTACGCAATACGTATCTCATACATATTTTTTACGTTGTCTACTTATGATTAGATAATACCTATCTGAGAAAAAGTTTATTGCTTATGCTTTTATTCTATCACATCCGACGGAAAAGCCGTCCTAGAAGTACGGGGCGCGATTACCCAAACTTTTTGGTAAACACTATGACTATAGACGACCTTAGTAGAAGGGGCAATCTAGGAGAGTGCCACCATTGTGAATTATTAATCTCAGGCTATCACTTAAAAGGAAGGTCTGCAATTGGCTATAAGCCCTCTCTTGAAACATCCTTTAGTAAACTGCCCCGACCTAGCTAGCGCTTTAGGTCGGGGCTTTGTCCCAGATCAATTTTGCACAACCAGCTGTCACACGCACCTAGCACCGGCAACTCAAGAACTTTGGAACAAAAATGTCACTTTATCACCTTTCCCCAAGCTAATGCGATCGCCTGTTCTTAGCCGATGCCGATTGCCTGGTGCTAGAGAGGTGTGGTTGACATAAGTGCCATTGGAGCTGCCTACATCTTCAATATAGTAGGTATCCCCCTCAACTCTGATATCCGCGTGAATGCGAGAGACAATGTCTGAGTCAGGAAAACCAGAGACATCAATATCCGGTGGAATTTTATCATTGGGCTTACCCATATGAATCACTGATATATGCTGCGGTAACTCAATTGTTGTATTGGTTTGCATATGCAACAGTTGAGCTGAGATTACCTGCAACTGAGTTTGGGCACTACCTCTATCGGGTACAGGGGGCGGTGGTGGGTTCTCTAAGTCAGTTTCTGGTATTGATGGTGAGGGTGAGTTTTGGCTAGATTCTTCCTGAGAAAACCCTAAATTGCCAACGGTAGGCAGGGGCAATGGCAGGGTTTCTAAGTCAGGATTCTGCGGTTGAAATGCTTCTGAGTTGAGGGCTCGATTAACGACCGTAGCTGGCATAGCGGTGGTAGATTCAGCATCATCAGAACTGATAGGATTGGATGCTGGATCGGGGACTTGAGTATTCATAGCCATCGGTATAGGTTCAACAAGTGGGTCTGGGGATACCAAGTCGGGTATCTCTGGGGTAGAGTTTGACCCTGATTTCTCCCCTTTCTCCATATTGGCACCCACATTCAAGTGAAATCCACACTGACCACAGAAGCTGGCATCAGTCTGAACTGTTGCACCACAGTTAGGACAGCTGGTAGTGGAAGGTAAGGGAGTGTAGCAGGCTTCACATTGGGTAGCCCCTTCCGGATTTTGGTGATTGCAGTTAGGGCAAACAATCATAGAACTTTAATTTATTATTTTTAACAGCTATTATCTAGTTTCAGATAATGTGACGATCATACACTTCCCGATCGGGCAAGTGTAGGCTTAATGCACCTCTTAAGGCTACCAGAGCTTCTTTCTCCTTTGGAGACTCTGCGCGAACGAGGTACTATGATTTATAGAATTATCAATAACTGGATTTACTCATGGCGCGTTTTATTGTCAGGAACACTTCCTGCTCCGCTTGTAATAGACTTGATTGAAGTTACTGTTCGGTTCTTTTTGCTGGTATCTAATCGAGCAACCTTCTCGCTGATTAGACTACACTAGACTTGGACTATGATCCCGTGAAAATTAGACGTAATTCCTGTGCCCCATTCAACTACTGCTCGCCTATTGTAGAAGACCTGGAATTGGTGCGGGTTGAAGCTACAGTGGGAGCATATAAGGCAAAAGGCTTCCACACAAAAGGCTTCCAGGCAAGTCACCCTAATTAAGTATCAAAATCCCTAAAAATATAACATACTCCCGTGACAGCTCCCACACTGAACTCAAAGAGTCAGTGTGGGAAACAAGCGCCAATCCAGCTATTGCTTTGGAGGCGCTGGGCTTTTTGAACGGACTGCCCTCTATTGATGCAAAGCGCGAGTGGTTTGAAGTTACCGTAAGATAGGGTCGCCTTATTAAAAAACATTTAACCCTTTTCTGCATAACCTGCTAACTATAAAGGCTCCACTATCTAAGGTTTCGTCTCCGGGGGAAACCACGCCAATTGCTCATGGGGGGAACCCCCTAGACAGCACTGGCTACCCAAGACCGCGCTGCATCGCTGCCGCTCTGTTTTATTGGTCTTTTTTCTTAAGACTGTTGTGCTGACAAACCAGCATTTAAGGCCGTAGGCTACGCTACGGGAACGGCTTTGTTTATCAGTAAATATATTATAGCAATTCCATGCATACCCTGTGCAAAATTCATCCCACATCTCAATGCTACGCCATGAGTGTGGGATGAATTTTGCCGGAAGCTAAAACTATAATAGTTTCTCAGTAACTGGATAGAACTGTTTCCCACTTCATCGTTCACACTTGACACTTCCGCGCTTGTCAATGTTTCAAATCTTCACCTGCTGATTGATCTAGAAGCCACCAAAGTTCTCCTTGGGGCTGGATCAACCGAGCTGGATAGGTTTGTGGATCAGCTTCGGGGGCAAATATTTGAGCTAGGGCTGCTCTTTTGCCAGCACCAGCAACCAGAAACATAACGCAGTTGGCATGGTTAATCAAGCTCGACGTAAAGGTGATTCGTGGTTGACCATCTTTGTTGCCAACTGTAACGAGTCGGTCTTTTACTTGCAGAGCCTCTGTATGGGGGAATAGGGAAGCAGTATGACCATCATCACCAATGCCTAACAAAATTACATCAAAGCCAGGAAACTCTCCTACTGGTATGCCAAAAAACTCATACAGTTGAGCTTGATGTTTTTCCGCATCAGCAGCGGGGCTAGAGCCGTCGGTGGGCATGGGGTGAATGTTAGCCTCTGGTATATCGACTTTGTCTAACCAGGCAAGACGAGCCATCCTTTGATTACTATCGGGGTGCTCGGGACTAACATAGCGTTCATCACCCCAAAACACATGAATGTTATTCCAGGCAAGGTCAAAGGTAGCGATCGCTTCATATAAAGGCTTGGGGGTGCTACCGCCAGCAAGGGCAATCGTACACCGACCGTTAGCCTGGATTGCTCCTTGGATTTTAGTGAGGACAACATCAACAGCTCGCCTAATCAAAGCTTCTTTATCCGGTACAACTTCAACCACTTTGTTCATAAAACCTGTCTGCCGAGGAACACTACATCCACAAGACTACCTTTAATCAGCTAGTGCGATCGCTTTACCTGATTCAGGAAGAATACCAGAAATTATCCTAACACCTTGATTAGTGGTTAATGGTTAATGGTTAATGGTTAATGGTTAATGGCTAAGGCTCGTGACGCTCACCTAAAAGGTAGAGCGCGGGACTTCCCGTCTAAAACTTAACACCAGCAAAGGATGTTGGAGTTAGGATTCTCGATTGCCATAGGTTAATATGGGCAAAGCGCCAGGGTTGGCCTTCGTGCTCTTATATTGATCACTTATTGAGTACTACAAAAACTAGTAAGCCAGTAAGTTGAGGAGGGATTACTCAGTCAAGTCCCCAAGTTGATGATTAAGTTAATCTACTAATCGCGCTTCATAGCCCATGAATACTAATTCTGTTTATTCCTCGTTTACTGCTCTGACTCTTAAGGTTGTCGGGCTGATAATGATCGTTTCCTCTCTTTTGGATTACATAATTTTGGCAATTCCCCCACAGGGAGCTAGCCTGTTAAAGCCAGAGTGGCAGTTGAACTTTGCTACCCAAGTTGTTGACCGAGGCATTATCCCTATGGTCGGTATTGGGTTTTTATTTGCTGGATATTGGATTGCTCAAAGTGCTGCTACCGCTACCACAGAGCCAAAATCTTCGGTTCAAGATATCAGATTTTGGGTGCTGTGTCTGTCTAGTTTTCTAGGGTTGGTCTTTCTGCTAATGGTACCCCTACATCTCAATAACCTTCGTTTGCAAAGTTCCCAGGCTCTAGAACAAATTAACCAAAGAGCCAAGACCGCCGAAGTTCAACTGGAAAACCGCACTCAGCAAGTCACTGAACTTCTCAAAAGTCCTCAGGGTATAGCCCAGGTAGAAAAGAAACTCGCCGATTTAGACGCAGCCATTAAAAGTGGTAGGATTCCAGCACAACAGCTTGAGCAAGCCAAAGCTCAAGCTAACAGAGTTAGACAACAATTGCAGGCAATTAAGGAAAACCCTGATGTGCTCAATCAAGAAGTAGAGCAGAATATTAACCAAATCCGTAGTCAGAAACTTCAACTAGAGAAACGAGCCACCACTGAAGCTTTAAAACTGGGCATTAAAACTGGTCTGAGTAGCTTACTCCTAGCAATTGGCTATATTGCCATTGGCTGGACCGGATTGCGAGGGTTGGGAAGTACACCAGTAACCCGTCGTGGCCAAGCTTAGTAGGGTAGAGACTTTTAACCCTGACCAGATTTTTGATGATGATCCCCTTGACATGTTCTCGATCTATATCCTGACCTACAACGAAGAACTAGATATTGCTGCTTGTATCGAGTCAGCCAATCTCTCGGACGATGTGATTATCGTAGATTCAATCAGTAGCGATCGCACTGTAGAAATTGCTAGTCAGTATCCGGTGCGAGTTGTGCAGCACGCCTTTGAAAGTCACGGACGTCAGCGCACCTGGATGCTCAAGGAAGTCCCCACCAAGTACGAATGGGTCTATATCCTAGAAGCTGATGAACGCATGACCCCTGAGTTATTTGCCGAATGCCAGGGAGCAATACAACGACAGGAGCATGTGGCTTATTACGTTGCAGAGCGGGTCATGTTCATGAATCGGTGGATTCGCTACTCTACTCAGTATCCCCGTTACCAACTACGGCTGTTTCGTAAGGAAAAGGTTTGGTTTGATGATTATGGTCATACGGAACGGGAAGTATGTGATGGACCGACTGGTTTCATCAAAGAAACATATCCTCACTACACCAACAGTAAGGGATTTACCCGTTGGATTGATAAACACAATCGCTACTCTACCGACGAAGCTATCGAAACCTTGCGCCAGTTGGAGCAAGGAACTGTTGAGTGGGCAGACCTATTTTTTGGGCGTTCGGAAGTAGAAAGACGCCGTGCCCTCAAAAACTTGTCCTTACGCTTGCCCTGGCGACCTGTATGGCGTTTTATATACATGTATTTCCTACTGGGAGGCTTCCTGGATGGTCAAGCCGGGTTTACCTGGTGTACCTTACAAGCATTTTATGAGTATCTGATATTGGTCAAACTTTGGGAACTCAAGCATCCCATGCACCCTCCCTGTAGCCGTGTCATGCCCTCAACTTCCCAAGGCTCAAAAGACTCTGATGCTACCCAGGTCACTTCATCCTCATCCTAGTAGTCTTGATGTCAGATTAGGGTAGAATCAAAGAGATTACTATACCATTGGCTAACTAACTGAATTTGCTAACTAACTGATAAATCTAACATTTCATAGTAAAACTGGGTAGCAGCAATCCCCGCGTCTAATCACCGAGGAGTGTCAATTCCGATTCTCTATCTTTGTTAATCTATCTCTGGTAATATGTAAACAATAATACCGATTAGTCTGGTCAAAGGGAAAAAGCTGGTCTGATGTTAGTTCATGCCAGTAATAACCCTATAGCTAGTGCTGGTTAAAATCTAGTCATGGGTATAACGCCCTAATGTCATCATCTTCTTCATCTTGTCAAGCATTAACTAGCGCCAGACTTTGGAAGTGGTCTTCTAGATTGATGCAAACGGGCTACCGTTTTGTGGCAGTATCTAGAAACAAGATTTGGAGTAGCTAAAGCCAGCTCCAAACTCTAGAACGGCAAGGGAAAACAGGTGTAATTCCACTGTTAAAACTTACCTTTAAAGTATTTATTCTCCAAAACCAAAAAAGATCAGGAGGGAGAATGTTAGCCATGGGTCGCCATGCCTAGGGTTAACTATTGAGAACAGTTAATGGGTGCAGCTTAGGTTTTCCCTATGATATAGCTTACCATGGGTGAAAGCAACCTCGCTTTACTCCTACTCCACCTACTTTAAAATTAGTGTCTGTAGCGTGCGCCTATGCGCAATATAACCAACTATCCGACCATTGAGGAGTCTAAAGTCAGGATATTCGAGTCAGATTAATTGATTGTCAAGGAATTTTTCCCTTGAAATCCTCGAAAGAATCTAATAATCGTTCTGTATAGTCCCACTAACATAGCTGAATTATTATGATGAAAACTGAATTCTATATCCTGTCTCATTCTCATAGGCGAGTAAATTGATTAGAACGAACTGAGGTATACTAGTCTATAACGGCTATATCCACCTTGGCATTTTTTCACCCACTCCAAAAAAAGTGGCTATAACAAGGTAAGCTATCAGCTATCAGCGTGTCGCGTATCAGCTATTAGCGTGTCGCGTATCAGCCAAAAGGCCTGTAGCAACGCTACCGGAACAGTTTATGCCCATAGCGCACTCTACACCGAACAGCTTTTGAATAAAATACGCTGACGGCTGATGAATAAAATACGCTGACGGCATTAGGCTGAATGCTTACATAAAAAGTTGGAAGAGTAGTAGGGAATTGAGGTGGCTAGTCAAAAATTTTATTCAGTTATAAAAAGGAGAATCTGTGCTCTGTGTTCGAGGGCTTGAAGCAGGATCTAAAAAATGACCTAATTGCGGGGATTCTAGTGGTAATTCCCCTGGCTACCACAATCTGGTTGACGATTACAATCGCCAACTGGGTGATAAATTTTTTAACTAGAATTCCCAAACAAATTAACCCTTTTGATAATCTCCACCCCATCTTAGTAAATCTGCTAAATTTAGCAGTGGGACTGACAGTACCACTACTATTTATTATGCTGATTGGCTTAATGGCACGCAACATTGTTGGACGGTGGTTGCTAGATTTGGGTGAGAAAATATTGCAGGCGATTCCCTTAGCTGGCTCAGTATACAAAACCCTTAAACAGATTTTGGAAACCCTTTTACAGGATTCTAAAACTAAGTTTAGTCGGGTGATTTTGGTAGAGTATCCTCGCCAAGGAGTCTGGGCGATCGCTTTCGTCACAGGTGTTGTCAGTGCACAACTCCAATCCCACATGAATCGCCCGATGTTGAGCGTTTTCATACCTACTACTCCTAATCCCACCAGTGGCTGGTATGCTATGGTTCCTGAACAGGACGTCATTAATCTTTCGATGTCCATCGAAGATGCCTTTAAAGTATTGCTCTCAGGTGGAATTGTTAGCCCAGATAACCCGGGAATCCCAATTAACCTACAGCAGCCTCCTGAAAAGCAACCATTGGAAGAACCATTGCCTGAGATGATACAGCAGGTTTTGCCAACAGAAGAAACCTAATCTTTTTGGGTAAAAGGACAAAATTAGCTAAGGACAAAAAATGCAACCTCGCAGAATTGCCCGTGAACTGGCTCTTTTGAGCATCTCTCAGATGCCCAACTCACCAGAGCGGTTGGATACACAACAACTGAATAATCTGGTGCTGGCGGCTATTCGTACCCTGACTGGAGAAATTCAAGAGGCTTTAGAAACGGCGGCGGCTGAATTGAAACGGGGTAGCGATCGCATTCTCGAAAGTGAAACTCGCGCTACTGATGTACGTAGTGCTAGAGCAATGGTAACGGATGCAATTGAGTTAACTGAGAAAGCGATCAATCACTTGGGAAGTGCGGTAGAGATTCCCGAAATTGTCCAGTTGTCTAATACGGTTGAAGTCCGTAGCTATACCCTAGAAATTCTCAAAGCTGTCAGTCGTAGACAGCTTGAGATTGATCAGATGTTGAACCAAGCCCTTAAAGATTGGCAACTGAAGCGCTTACCTCGTATTGACCGGGATATTCTGCGCATGGCTGTGGCGGAAATTTCGTTTTTAGGTATCCCAGACCGAGTCGCAATTAATGAAGCAGTGGAACTGGCTAAACGCTACAGTGATGAAGAGGGACACCGTTTTATTAATGGTGTTTTGCGTCGTGCCAATGAGTTGATTAAAACTCAAGCTCTAACACAATAGCGGAGGGAGTAGGGAGTAGGGAGTAGGGAGTAGGGAGTAGGTAGTAGGGAGTAGGGAGTAGGGAGTAGAGAGGGTAGTGGTAAAGATGTAGTGATTTGGCTAGGGTCTGGTCAAGGTAACGGGAGCTAAAATCACTACTTGTGTAGCACTACCGTAGAGATGAGGAGTATCGGGAATAGAATAAAATTCGGCTAATAGGCAAGACTATATTAGAAAATTAATAATATTAACTCAAATATCGATAAAATTAAGACAAACGCTTGGGGATTAGCCTAGGGCTAAGCACTCAAAACCTAAATCAAATATTGAATATATATAGTTAATTGACGCCATAGTCAAGTAAGGGTAATGGTCTTTAATTGGTTCCACCGAAAGTCTGATGCTAGCGCAGGGTCTGCTGAGAAAAAGGACTCTGATACATCTCAAGTAGAATCGGAACAAAAGGCAACAGAGCAACAACCAATAGACCAAGCTGATTCTAAATCTGTCCAAGAGTCATCCTCAGCAGCAGCTGAGGATTACCTGAGTTGGGCAAAAGCTGCCTACAAAAATGTTCAAAAGCAACAAGTAGATCAATCTCCAGAGACAGACACTACTGAAAGTAAGCCAGTAGATGATACAACGGCTCAGCCAGCAGCAACGGCTACGGCGGCAAAACCTCAAGAATCACAAGAGATTGAATCTCCAGCGGCTGAAACATCGGAAGGGTCTGAGGAAACTGACACGACAGTTGCGGCTGAGATAGCTCAGATAACTGTTGAAGAAGAATCAAAAGCACAATTACAAGCACAATCACAAGCACAATCACAAGCAGAATCTGAATTAGAAGAGTCTACGGTTAGTGAAGCTTCGGTAGATACTTCTGAAACGGTGGAACCAGTAACCGAGCAATTCTCTGATCAGATAGTAGAGGAGGCAGTATCAACACCATCGGATTCAGTGGATTCAGTTAAGTCTAATCATGACTCATCTATAGGTATGACCTTGGTTGAGAATAAACCAATCCCTGAGTCAGATGCCTTGACAACTGATATAGCTCCATCAGCTGAGACAACAGAGGAAGAAACGCCCGCTTCTGGTCCGAGTTGGGCCCGTCGAGCAAGCACTAACCGACTAGCACGACTGGAACGTCTTAAGGAAACAGCTATTGAGACCCCTGAACCGGAACCCGAAGTGGCAACTGTGATCGAGGATGGAGGGGAAGCAGAGATAGATCAAAATGTGCTTGGTCTGGACTTTGATGATGGGTTCTTGTGGTCAGCAGAAGTGTTGGCATCTCAAGGAAGAAGTCCTGAGGATATCTCGATCGAGGAAATTAGCTGGCTCAAGCAACTGCGTCAGGGATTGGGCAAAACTCGTCGTGGCTTGATTAACCAAATAAAGGCGATTGTGGGTCAAGGCCCGTTGAATCAAGACGCGGTAATGGAGATTGAGGCACTGCTGTTACAAGCAGATGTAGGAGTTGAGGCCACTGACTATATTATTGATACTCTACAAGCTAGGTTGCGGGAGGAGTCTCTACCAGCAGAAAAAGCGATCGCATATCTCAAACAAATCATCAGAGATTTGCTAGAGCAACCTTACAGTAACAATTACAGCCGGATCTTTGCTCCAGAAAACGATACCTTGAATATCTGGCTGATGACTGGAGTCAATGGTGCTGGTAAAACTACTACTATTGGTAAACTGGCTAACTTAGGTCAGAAGTCAGGCTACCGTTGTTTAATTGCAGCAGCAGATACCTTTCGAGCTGCTGCAGTCGAACAAGTTAAGATTTGGGGAGAGCGCAGTGGTACTGAAGTGATTGCTAATCCTGGTAAGAATACTGATCCAGCTGCTGTTGTGTTTGATGGCATTAGTGCTGCCCAATCTAGAAATACCGAATTACTGTTGGTGGATACAGCAGGACGATTACAAAATAAGAAAAATCTAATGGAGGAATTGGCGAAAATTCGGCGAATTGTCGCTAAAAAAGCCCCAGATGCCAAAGTTGAATCCTTGCTAGTGCTGGATGCTACTTTGGGTCAAAATGGTTTACGTCAAGCACAAGTCTTCTCAGAGGCAGCAAAACTGAGTGGGGTGGTATTGACAAAATTGGATGGAAGTGCTAAAGGTGGTGTCGCTTTAGCAGTAGTGCGGGAACTAGGCTTACCGATTCGGTTTATTGGTGCAGGGGAAGGGATTGAAGATTTGCGGCCTTTCTCTAGTTATGAATTTGTGGAAGCTTTGCTAAGTGGCTAAGCTGGTTATGACAGCAAGGGAGTAGGGAGTAGGGAGTAGGGAGTAGGGAGTAGGGAACAGGGAGCAGAGGGATAGGGTTTGACGGTTTTGCTTCGTTTTGCTTCTCACTGAATAATATCCAATATAAATGGACAACAGTTTAGTAATGTAATGACTAAGTTGTCCATACTTCTTGTGGAACCAAAAAAATACAATTGCTAAAAAACGCGATCGCTAAAATCTCGGTCATCTAAAAAACGCGATCGCTAAAATCTCGGTCATCTAAAAAACGCGATCGCTAAAGTCTCGGTCATCTAAAAAACGCGATCGCTACTGTCTCGCTCATCTAAAAAACGCGATCGCTAAAATCTCGGTCATCTAAAAAACGCGATCGCTAAAGTCTCGCTCATCTAAAAAACGCGATCGCTACTGTCTCGGTCATCTAAAAAACGCGATCGCTAAAGTTTCGCTCATCAATGATAAGGCAGCTTGTAGTTGATTCGATTTTAATGGAATTGGCGGTAGGCCAAGCTACGCCAAGGCAAATTCCCCATCAAGCTGAAATCACTTCAAAATCAGAAATCGTCTCAATCCACACCCTTGCTCCACAATCTAGTGGATTGTCCGGACGATACATCACCCGACAGGGGCCATTGACCTCTACCGTATGACCATAAACATTTTTAGAGCCTCGCTTGACGGTAATCACAGGATTACGCTCCCCGGTCTTGAGATTTTGGCGAATGACTTTCTGATTAACGTGGATCACAGCCTTAGTGTAATTTGTACGCTTTGACCAGTTCCGTTTTGGTCCGCGAGTGCCAGGGGTGACCACCGGCATACCATCAAACAACGGAATCACCCAAGTTCTGCCCACCTTATAAGCGCCTTTAACTCTGCCTTTGCCCAGAAGGTAACGGACGCGAGTGGCAGAAACACCGAGTAATTCAGCGGCTTGTGCAGTGGAAATCATCATGGGGAGTAAACCATTGCTTTTACGATATTATTATATTAACACACTTGTTTTGAAAAGGCAAGGGCATGGCAAAACTATTGCATCATCGCAATTTAAAGGAAAAAATGGGGCTAGTGGGTGTAGTAAGTTAAAAATTATAAAAGGGTGGTTAACAACTATTGCATTGTCGCAATTTCTCATCTGGTGGGATGTATGGAGTTTATAGGGTAAATAATATTAATACTATAAAAAGGTGGTAAAAACTATTGCATTGTCGCAATTTATAGCAGTCGCCAGGGCAGGCGCGGACATGACAAAAGTCTCAAACCTAAGTAAGCGCAAGAGTTTGACTTCTGACTTCTGACTTCTGACTTCTGACTTCTGACTTCTGCTATATCATCTGGTGGGATATATGGAGTGTATAGGTATTGTGGGGGTCTTAAGTTAAGAGGGTTATCAAAAACTATTGCATTGTCGAAATACTAACTCTTGCCTCTTCACTGCTCCCTGCTCCCTGCTCCCTGCTCCCTGCTCCCTAAAAACCCAGGACTTTGTACCTAACCGAATAGAAAACCGCTTTATGCACACTTTGGCTTTTTTGTCAATTCATAACTCTTAAAATTTATCGATTGTTTCGGGGAAATTAGGGTTTTCAAATGAGATGTAAACAGAGGATTGCTCTAACAGGGAACAGAAAACAGCTAAAAGAGAATAGTAGGAAAGGGCTCCAGGATTTTTTGATGTGATCAGAAATCAGCCTTAGCGTTCATGACCTATTTGGAAAGGGGTTATTTTATCTAATGAAAGAATAAAAGATTAGACGAAAATTGTCTTTATCTTGGTTCCTCTTGTTCAGGATTGTGGTATACTATTATCAAATAAACTATGCTCAAAGTACATAATCATAAAAATATAGCTAGTTGTTATGGCTTGGCTAGACAAGTTGTTGTTACCTCAATTACAACCCTGATAGCTGATAATACTAGATAGTAATATAATACTAATTTTTATAATTTATAAGTCTGGGAAAATTACGGATTTAATTGAAAAGGCGGGTTGTCAACTTCTCTAACTTCCCTCTTATCCATGGAAGCTGTAGATGCAGCTTGCCAGTAACCTGATCAATAATTATGTGATTGTGGCTCGTGCTATACGTCGCTGCCAAGTGTAGTAACTTTGTCAATCTAAATAGAGCTGAAGTCAATGATCGATGAAAACATTCCGCTACCCAATCCCCAAGAAGCTGAGACTTTATTGGCTGACCTGTTTGAGCAAGTAAACAAATGGGAAAGTCCCCTGCATGAAAGTACAAAGCTTGGTATAGGTGCAACCGCTGTTAAAAGCTTGCTGGAAAGTAAAGTTAGCTTTGGCAATCCTAGGGATAAGTTGATATTACTTACCGAAGACCTATTTGAAGAAACTGAAGAGGGATTGACCAACATTTATCGGCAGCAAATGCGTGATGCATTTGATTTCTATTACATGACTGTTACTGTCGATTTACGTCCTAAACCAGGGGTTAGATTTTGGCGATTATGCTGTGAGCTTGACTTCAGTCCCAAAGGAGAAAAAGAGCCGATCGTTCAGTCTATTTTCCCCAAAAGCCAATGGCGACCTGTAATGAACTTTGGGGTGGGCATGAATTTAGCTATCAATAGCAATCTTGATTGGAGTATCGGGATTGATGGGACTGAAGTAGCCGAACTTACCACTCTTCCTGGGGAGCTCAAAGCTAATGTAGCAAAGAAGAACGAACTGAAGGCATTCATTGTCATTCCTGAGTATGCTTACGAAGCTGGTCACTTTGAAATGATTTCCCAAGGTGAAGGTAACTCAAGGTGTTACTGGCGCATTGAAGAGCCGGAAATCCAAAAAATACCGACAGTCCAATTTGCTATTGTCTTTAAAGTGCCCAAGGAAATAAAGTCTATTAATTTGCGAGGTATGGTTTGGGTTGAACCAAATATGAACTGGTTAACTGCTGATATCCGTGATGTTTTCAGTGATCTGGCAGATAGATTCCAAACCTTAATACGAAATAAGAATCAGGCGGCAATTAAATTCAGTCGTAGTGATGTCAAGGAATGGATATTGAAGCTACCGAAAGCTAATCTTACACAGGATTTAGCTACTTAAATCGGGTGCATCTTTTTATTGTAAATCTATGGTAAGCATTCAGTTATCAGCTATCAGCTATCAGTTATCAGTTATCAGTTATCAGTGGTCAGCTATCAACTATCAGCTTATGGGTTAGGTCACAGGCTAGAAGCCTGTGCCACTCTACTCAACTTTTGAATAAAATAACCTGACGGCTGACCACTGACGGCTGACTACTGATGGCTGACCACTGACCGCTGAATGCTTAGCAATTAATCAGCTTTATCTGATCGGACAGTTATGACTAGAGCCAAATACACCTATCGCATCTACCTGATAAATCCTCGTAGAGTGCGGGTTGAAAAGGAAGAACCTGGAAAGCCCGATAATATAATCCCTGGAGTATTTCGCTATCAGGATAAGATCACCCCAGAAGTCAGGGAGTTAATCGAAGAAGTTCGTAAAAATGGAATCAATGATGCTAACCAGTCGAGGTTTCTGGGAGAAGCGTTGTTTGATACCTTGTTTGATGATGTCCTTTGTTATGACTTTATAAGATTTTATAACGAAGTTGTTGGCACTAAACAGCAACTGCTACGGGTAGAGCTAGATATTGACGAGCAAAATATCCCTGAAGTGGCAGCGTTCCCCTGGGAATTTATGTGTTTGCCTCAAAGGAAGAAGTTAGGAACAATGTGGTTGGCTACTGCACCTGGCTTGGTCTTCTCGCGCCTGCCCTCACAGCCGATTCCAGCATCACCGATTCAGTTAGGCGCAAATGAAAAAATGCGGATTGCCTTAGTTGTCTCTGCACCCACAGATTTAAATCCGGTTGCCTACGAAGAAGTGCAGGCGGCGATAGAAACACTAGCCCAGGAACAACCAGAGCAGGTGGAATTGTTACCAGTAGTGAATCCAGCTAGCCGCAAAGCTATTAATGATATTCTAATTGAAAAGCCTCACATTTTTCATTTCATCGGTCATGGTCGTTTTCATAATGAAAATGGCGAAATTGCCTTGGTTGATGAATTCGATCAGGCACGCTGGATTAGCGCCAATGACTTTAGTGAGCTATTGAATCGCCATCGACCTGGAATTATTGTGTTGCAGGCATGTCAGGGAGCAATGGAGTCTACATCGAAACCATCTGTAGGGCTAGCTTCCAAGGTTGTACAGCAAATTATTCCTGTAGTCGTGGCCATGCAGTATCCAGTGTCTAATAGCACAGCTAGCCGATTTGCCTGCCACTTTTATAAACAATTAGCTCAAGGCAAGTCAGCGGATATAGCAGTACAGGAAGGACGACGAGAAATTAGTCTCCATGACTCAACAGGGTATGGGAAACGAGATTTTGCCACACCTGTGATTTTCATGCAAGTGCAAGATGCTCCAGTAGTTCAATCTCGAAATGAGTCAGTATTGCAACTTCTGAATCAGCCAGTTGTGCGAGACAAGCCAAGCCATAAACAGCTCCATGTAAAGGATGCTCGCCAATCACAAGGGGTAAAACGAGCGCTGTTGATTGGAGTCAGTGAATATGGAGAGGGGTTAGAGCCACTACCTGGCGCAACCAAAGATTTAGAGGAAATCAAACGAATACTGGGTTCCCCACAACTGGGTAATTTTGTTGATGTCAAAGCTCTCAGCAATCCTGATCGACAGGAAATGGCGGAGGCTATTGAAGAGTTATTCACCAGTTCTACAAAAGATGATTTGGTGTTACTGTTCTTTTCAGGTCACGGTGTTAAAGATAGCAGCAATCAACTGTACTTAGCAAATCGTATTACTCGTAAGAATCCACAGGGAGAACTAGTTAGGACAACCGCAGTTTCCGCTAAGGCTATCCATGACATTATGAAAGGTAGCCGCTCCAAGCGACAAGTGGTTATCCTCGACTGTTGCTTTAGTGCAGCTTTCCGTAAGGGTCTACTAGTTAAAGATGATGGCTCTGTCGATCTTCAAAATCAATTAGGAGGGGAAGGGCGTGCTATTCTCGCTTCTTCAACTGACTATTCCTTTAGTCAATTGGACAAACAGCTCTCAATTTACACTCAGTATTTGGTAGAAGGCATTGAAACGGGAAAAGCTGATTTGAATCGGGATAGAGTGATTTCTCTGGATGAGTTACATAAGTACATCAAAAATAAGATTCGAGAAACCCTTCCTGCCATGAATCCTAAAATCTATACTGATCAGGAAGGTTCTAAAATCCACATTGCTAATGCACCAAGGGATGATCGCCATTTAGGTAAGCCTTTAGTTACCGAAGAGGGGATACAGGCAAGTTCACAAGCAGATAGTTTGATAATACTTACCTTACTTAAGAAACTTCTATCAAAACCTGTTATAGTTATTACTGTTTTGGCTTCGGTCTTGATCGGTGTGGCTTATTTAGCGAAAGAATACTTGGATTGTAAGGATATATATATAAACGATTTTTACAAAGGTAAGAATCCTGAAAATGTAGTTAATAACCCTGATTTTCAAAGGCGATGTCAGCTATTTAAGCATTTCTTTTGGTAGATAAAAACTTGATTTTTTTTTATTCTAATTTACGATTGTACAAATTTTTCCATCTGGTTCATTTTTGCAGTCGTATAATAATTCTTTAAGAATCCAAAATTCATTATTATAATCCAGTTTTATTTTGACAAAATCGACATTATTATTACTGAATTCTTCTATAGAATTTACCTTAATACCTGATTGAAGGTAACCTACAATTGGAGTCTGATTCTTATTTTGGAATTTTCTCTTGTAATGTAGGGGTGCATAACATTTTGAAGTGATCCAATGACACATTAAGATGTGATGAGACTGAGCAAAAGCTTTTGTGAATATACCGAGCAAGAAAACAATGCTTACTCCAATAACAAAAATAACAAGAGATTTGATAATTTTGTTTTTCATGGCCAAGAGCAGAGTCGCAGAGTAATAGTTGGCTGATCAAATCTTCGCTACTCTTCAATGGAATCAGGATATTTTACTAAGAAAGCCAGAAATATCTCCAAAAATTAATGAAATGGCGGTAAACTCGCACAAAACAGTGTTTTACACTACTCAATTTTTCTGCTAAGTTAATTCTTTGTTTGAAGAAAAAGGTAAAAGGCAAAAGGCAAAAGGCAAAAGGCAAAAGGCAAAAGGGGACTTAAGCCACATTGACTGGTTTGATGGGATTGACCATAGGTCACGCTAAGGGATTGACAGTAGGTCACGCTATGCGATGAAGCGAAGCTTCCGCTAAAAGCGATCGCATTCACATCCCATCCCATCAAGCCGATATTACTTCAAAATCAGAAATCGTCTCAATCCACACCCGTGCTCCACACTTGAGGGGATCATCTGGGCGATACATCACCCGACAAGGGCCATTGACCTCTACCGTATGACCGTAAACATTTTTAGAGCCTCGCTTCACCGTAATCACAGGATTACGCTCCCCGGTCTTGAGATTTTGGCGAATGACTTTCTGGTTAACATGAATCACAGCCTTAGTGTACTCTGTACGCTTTGACCAGTTCCGTTTTGGTCCGCGAGTGCCAGGAGTGACCACCGGCATACCATCAAACAACGGAATCACCCAAGTTCTACCCACCTTATAAGCGCCTTTAACTCTGCCTTTGCCCAGAAGGTAACGGACGCGAGTGGCAGAAACACCCAGTAATTCAGCGGCTTGTGCGGTGGAAATCATCATGGGGAGTAAACCATTGCTTTAACGATATTATTATATTAACACTATTTTCCCAAAAATGCAAAGATTTGGAAAAACTATTGCACTGTCGCTATTTCAGGGCTTGTGGTAGGTGTGGTAAGTGTGGTAAATGTGGGTAGTGTTGTAAGTGTGGGTAGTGTGGGAGGTGTGGGAGTGCTAAAAAACTATTGCATTTTCACAATCTCAAGCAGTAGGGGCAACTGGGATTAGTGGGATTAGTGAGAGGAGTGAGATAAAAGTGTTATCAAAAACTATTGCATTTTCACAATTTAATGCTAATACCAAGTTGCGTGGCCAACGGCTGAATACTTACTTAAAAAAAATCAAAAATAATTATTTCCAGATCCGCTGTTCCCTATTTCCTACTCCCTTTGCTAAAAACTAATTGTTAAAATCCTTGATAACAAAATTCTTGGCCGACACCTTACTTAGTCAGGGATTATATAAAAAATCTCTAGCCTCAAGGTTAATAAAAAACTAAAAAAATTAAGTTAAAATTACATCTAGGTTAACTTTACAAAATCTTTATACCCTACTCAGATAAAATTACACTAAAAATTGACAGCGACTTCAAAAACAAGCTTTAACCAAACCTTATAATTATGTTTATATAATTACAATCAAAATTTAACCTGGAAATGAAACCATTACTAAGGGAGGTCAGCCAGTTTCAATCATCACGTAAACCTAGGCCAAGGCGATTTAATGTTGGCAACAATTACGTACTAGGTGATAGCTGAAAGCTGAAATGCTGACACAATTTAGCTAGTTTCTGTGCTTCTTCTCTAGATATAAAAACCCTAAATTCGAGAGTTTTAGTCTCGTTGATTCCAGGATTTTATGAAATTAAAAGGATTTGCATCTTTACCAGCTGATACCTTTGCAGAAGGACCCCAGTCTGGTGCAGACAATGGCAGGGGTGAACCGATTTCTGCCAATGGTCGCACGGGTCCGTTTGATGGACAACCTGTTCAAGGCTTTAGTGGTGTTCAGTTTGCTCCTAGTGGGGGTGGCTCTTTTTGGTTCCTATCAGATAACGGTTTTGGAGCCCAACAGAATAGTGCTGATTATTTGCTCAGACTCTATCAAGTTAACCCTGATTTCAAGGGTGCAGAGGATGGAGATGGTAGTGTTGAGATTGAAGGCTTTGTTCAACTGTCTGACCCTGATGGCAAGATTCCTTTCAAGATTGTCAACGAAGACAGTAGCGATCGCTTTCTGACCGGGGCTAATTTTGATATCGAGTCTTTTGTGATTGATGCTAAAGGCGATATCTGGATTGGTGAGGAATTCGGTCCGTTTATACTTCACTTCGATAGCACTGGTAAACTGCTCGAAGCCCCTATTTCCACTCCCAATATCCCCGGCAATACCACAGGGGAATTTGTGCGATCGCCTCAAAACCCAGATTTAAAGTTCAATACCCTTGATGGTGATCCTCCCCTAGTGATTGGACACCGGGGTGCTAGTGGTGATCGTCCAGAGCATACCTTAGAAGCTTACGCTCTTGCCATTGAACAAGGGGCTGATTTCATTGAGCCTGACCTAGTAATCACTAAAGACGGTGTCTTGATTGCTCGTCACGAACCGTTGCTAGATGATACCACTAACGTAGCTGAAGTATTTGGTGAAGACCGCAAGTCCACCAAACTTCTGGATGGTGAAGAAATTACTGGTTACTTTGCTGAAGATTTCACCTTAGCAGAAATCAAGCAACTGCGTGCTGTTCAGTCTCGTGACTTTCGTAGTGATGAGTTTGATGGTCAGTTTGAAATTCCCACTTTCAAAGAGGTTATCGAACTACTCCAGCAGGTAGAAGCGGAAACTGGTAAAAAAATCGGTATCTATCGTGAAACCAAGCATCCTACATTCTTCGATGACCAAGGCTTGTCCAACCTTACCTGATGGCAGACAATCCCTAATTGTTGCTAGCGATAACAATTTCAATGACAGCCAGATTACCCAATTCCTAGCATTTGGGCTAGACCTCGATAATATTCAATCTCCGACAGCAATAGTAGAAACTACCTCCGAGATTAACGGTACTCAAGGGGCTGACGAGTTGATTGGAACTATTGATGCTGATCTGATCAATGGCTTTGATGGAAATGATACCATTGCTGGGGGATTGGGTAATGATATCATATTTGGTGGCAATGGCGATGATATCCTACGGGGAGATAGCAATAGCAAGGCCCCAGGTGGTAACGCTGGTGGTGATGATATTATCTATGGTGGTTCAGGAAGCGATCGCATTGGCGGGAAATCTGGTAATGACTCCCTCTATGGTGGCTTCGGAGATGATCAACTCTGGGGTGATGCTGGGGATGACCTATTAAGTGGTGGTCTCGGTAATGATACTCTGACTGGAGATAACTTTTCTAATGGTAGTGGCAGTGATACCTTTGTCCTAGAGATTGGGGAAGGTACTGACACGATTACAGACTTCGAGCTGGGCACTGACTTAATTGGTTTAGGCAATGGTTTAAGCTTTGGTGATGTGTCTATCACCTCCGATAGTAATAATTCTCTAATCAATGTTGGAGATGAAACCCTAGCAGTAGTGTTAGGAGTAACAACCCTTGCTGAAAGGGATTTGGTGATCTTATAGCAATTCTCAAATTAGGAAGTAGGGGAATAGGGAGTCGGGAGATGGGGAGATTTGTATTAAGGGTAATAATCGAGACATCATAACTCCCTCACTTCCCAGATTCGCTGTTTCTTTATCAAACTACTTAATAATAGGTAACCTGGAATAGGTAAATTGGGATCATAACTAATGAGTTTTAGTTAGTTTTTAGCTAATTTTGCTTATAGCGGTTCTCATAGTAATGAGGTACAGATGATTGTTTACCTGTTCCCTGAGCCGAAGTTACCTGTTCCCGATTCCCGATTCCCGATTCCCGATTCCCGATTCCCGATTCCCGATTCCCGATTCACATCACAATTTAAATGTGTGACAGCTTAGTATTAGGAATTGGAGTCGGGAGTGTGAAGAGCTTTGGCCAAGAGGGTAAGACCCTACACCCACCCGATTTTGGATCCAAACCCAAACCTGTAGCTATTAATGTAAATTTTAAGTAAAGCTGACGTCACAAAAATAGCAAATTATGTAAGATTATGTAAAGGTTACTAGAGTAGACTCTTTTATAGTATAGTTTTACTTAAAACCAAAAAGCTCTTGAGTCAAGTAACCTATGGCTCAATTAGTCTGACCGATAGGATCGACTTGGAGGTTAAAGCTACCAAGATTACTTTGGTCATCTCCGAAGACGGTGCTTAGCCAGCGGGCATCTATAGCCCAGTTGCTTAGATCAAAGACAAAGGATTTGGATTTAGTTTGCTAATCGGAGAGTATCAAATCCAAGACAATAAAATTCAATAAAACCTTAAGTCTATGTTCCTGAACTAGTGATTGTAATGACATTAGGGAAAGGGTAAAATCTACTTGATAATAAATCGAATATCGGCTTAGGTAGACTCCTTTGAACTCCAGACAAAGGTTATGGGTAACTAGATAAATAAAGTCCATCTTGATGTGGCTCGATTATCAAGTTAAATGCTCATACCCAAATGGAGTCAAGGTTATGACTATGATCATGCTAGTAATAAGCCTAGTATGAGTGGGTAATTCCATTGGCTGTTCTTTTTGAATTAGTTCAGAATCAATGGGATGTTCCGTTAGCGAATGCAGATCAGATTGAGCAAATAGCTTATTCAATAACGTTCAAGAAAGCACAGATTGCTTGCTGTTATCTTGCTGTTATCTTGCTGCTATCAGTATTTGCGTTATTCAGCCATCGCTACACTATCTCAAGGTTAAAGGTTAATTATTAACACTAGCTGTAGAGTTCAGGCGCAAACCCTCACTAAGTAGGTAGGAAAAGTAGGTATAAAATTAACGTATTATGCTGACGTTTAACTGTTGAATATCAACGGTTAACCTTAAGGACAGTTAACAAAATAAAAAGTTAGCGCTAACACTACTAACCTAACTATTTAATTGAGCAACCCATACCAAAAAAATAAGCTAATTGTTATTCGCTTAATTATTTAGTATAAACGAAACTTTTAGCATTTTGCTGTTCGCGAAGCGGTTTCTTCGGAACAGGGGAATGAGTACATGATTATTGCTATAAAACTTTAAAGAAGTTGATAGCTAATAGCTGAACTGGGTACTCGCCATCTACTATCTAGGATAAATTTGTGGCAGATATATTAAATAAAATTGGCAGCTTTTCTAGTGAGATGGGGGCTGAAATTACCGCCTACGACCCCATATCTCAAGAGTTATTTGTAGTATCTGGTGGAACTGAGGTGCAAGTGCTAGACCTCAGTGATCCCACCAATCCAACTGAGGTAATACCACCCATTGATCTTGCTTCTTTGATACCTGACATTGACGGAGCAAATAGCGTAGCCTATAGCAATGGTTTACTGGCGCTAGCGTTAGAAGCTAGCACCTCTACTGATCCAGGTAAGGTAGCAATTATAGATATTGCTGCTTATAAGAACAATCCGGCTGACCCCAATGCCCTGAAGGTAGTGCAAGCGGGGCCCCTACCCGATATGCTCACCTTTACCCCTGATGGCACCAAAATACTGGTTGCTAATGAAGGAGTAGCGGATGATGGCATTGATCCTGAAGGATCGATCAGTATTATTGATGTGTCCGGTGGGATAGCAACTCTAACCCAAGACAATGTCGCCACAGCAGACTTCAGTGCCTTCAATGGTCGTGAAGCGGAATTCCGGGCAAAGGGTGTACGTATTTTCCCAGACAAGACTGTTGCTCAGGATGTGGAACCAGAGTTCATTGCTGTCTCAAGCGATGGTACTACAGCCTTTGTCAACCTCCAGGAAAACAATGCCTTTGGGGTGGTAGACCTGGAGTCCGCTACAGTGGTGGATATCGTGCCTCTGGGTGTCAAAGACCACAGCCAAGGTCAGCCCACCCTAGAGCTATTTGAGTTCAATGACTTGCCTGTACTTGGTACTACCGAAGGGGGTCAAGAGATTAAACTGGGCGGACTGTCTGGCTTATTCTACGAAGGGACGGATGCAGCAACTGGCAACTTGAAGTTTGTCACGGTTCCTGACCGGGGACCCCATGGCAAACCCACTGATGTGGATGGAGATGGGAGTAAGGAACGACCCTTTGCCTTACCGGATTACCAAGCTCGGGTGATCCGCTTTGAGTTAAATCCCAGCTCTGGCGAGATCACCATTACCGAAACCATTTTCTTGACCCGTCAAGATAGCACCACACCAATCACAGGACTACCCAATATTGCCGGGGTGGATGAAGAACCAGTAGACTTATCTGGCAATTTGCTGCCCTTAGATGAGTTTGGTGCTGACCTGGAAGGGGTAGTAATCGCTGCTGATGGCACCTTCTGGATGGTGGATGAGTACCGTCCAGCTATCTACCACTTTGATGCCCATGGTGTTCTGATTGACCGCTTTGTTCCCCAAGGAACAGCTGCCTTGGCTGGTGCAGCAGTGGGAACCTTTGGCACTGAGTCCTTACCTGAGGAGTACGCCAATCGCCGCCGTAACCGTGGCTTTGAGGCCGTAGCTCTGGATCCAGACGATAATATCCTCTACGCCTTTATTCAAACTCCTTTACAGAATCCAGACCGTGCTACCTCTGATAGCTCTGATGTGATTCGCATTCTCGGAATTGATACTACCACAGGTAATGCCGTTGCCGAGTATGTTTACTTGCTCGAAGACCCTGCTTTACGTAGTGGAGGACGAGTAGATAAGATTGGTGATGCGGTATACGCTGAGGATGGAAAATTATTTGTCATTGAGCGAGATTCCGCAGTTGGTGATACAGCGAAGAAGTTTATCTTCCAAATAGACCTGACAGCAGCCACTAATTTGCTTGCTCCGGATGCCCCCACACTACCCACTGGCTCTACTCTGGAGCAGTTGAGTGCAGATGACCTAGATGCTCTTGGGATTCAGGCGGTCAATAAAATTAAGGTGACAAACCTACCTTCGATTGGGTATCTCGCTGGTGATAAACCAGAAGGTCTAGCGCTACTGGATGATGGCAAACTGGCTGTACTCAATGACAATGACTTTGGAGTACTCGATCAGCAGATTCCGGTGGATGGCTCGGTTCCTCTGAACCCCAATCCAACTCCTGTGGTCTTAGGTCTGATCGACCTAGGTGAGAACAATGCCCTGGATGCCAGTAATGAGGATGATGGCATCAACATCCAAAATTGGCCCGTTTTCGGTCTATACCAACCAGATGCGATCGCATCCTTTGAGGCAAACGGTCAAACCTACTACGTCACTGCCAATGAAGGGGATATCAGGGATGAAGAGGAACGGATTGCAAACTTGACCCTCGACCCAGAGGCCTTTCCCGATGCTGAAACCCTACAACCAGAGTCTCAACTGGGTCGTTTGAGAATATCTACCATTGATGGGGATTTGGATAATGATGGTGATTTTGACCAGCTATTCTCCTACGGTGGGCGCTCCTTCTCAATTTGGGATGAGTTTGGCAACCTAGTGTTTGATAGTGGTGATGACTTTGAACGAATTACAGCTCAGCAAGTTCCTGAACTATTTAATTCTAGCGGCACTCCTGATACTTTTGACGACCGCAGTGACAATCAAGGACCAGAACCGGAAGGAATTGTCACCGGGGTCATTAATGATCGCACTTACACGTTTATCGGTCTCGAACGAATAGGCGGCGTGATTGTCTAGGATGTCACTAATCCCACGGCTCCTGAATTTGTCCAATATCTGCCCAATGATAATGGTGGCAATCCAGATGATCCAGTAGACCGTGAGCCTGAGGGGCTAACATTTATTCCTGTAGAAGACAGCCCCAATGGTGAACCCCTGCTGGTAGTGGCTCAAGAAGACAGTAAAACCATTACTGTCTTTTCAGTCAACCCCGGTCCGGGAACTCCATCAGATGACGAACTAGTTGGCACCGAAGCTGATGAGACAATCATTGCTGGAGCTGGAAATGATCTAGTTGCTGGTGGCTTAGGTAATGATACTATCTTTGGGGGTAATGGAGATGATATATTACGAGGTGACTTCAACAGCCGTTCCTCTAACAATACCCTTGGAGGGGATGATGTAATTTACGGGGGTGCTGGAAGCGATCGCATTGGTGGAAAAGCCGGTAATGATTCCCTGTTTGGTCAGAAAGGTGATGACCAAATCTGGGGTGATGCTGGGGATGACCTACTGCGAGGCGGTCTTGGCAATGATACCCTATTTGGTGATAATGGCTCTAGTGATGGTAGTGATACCTTCATCTTGGCCGCTGGTGAAGGAACTGATAAGATTGGGGATTTCCAAGTCGGTGAAGACTTGATCGGTTTAGTAGACGGGTTAACCTTTGGTCAGTTATCTGTTACTCAGGAAGGCAACAACGCTGTGATTAGCTTCGGTGATGAAACCTTGGCAATCCTGAATCAGGTGCAGGCTGAAACCCTGATCGATAATGCTGCTACGACTTTTATTTTTGTTGGTTAAGGCAGAGCCGTTGAAGGTGTAAGGTTGAAGGTGTAAGGTTGAAGGTGTAAGGTTGAAGGTTAACGGTTGAAGGTTAACGGTTGAAGGTTAACGGTTGACGGTTGTTCGCCCTTGGCGTTTGGTGTAGGGTAGGTTGTCTGTCAGAAGGCAGAATGTAGAATTCTTAATTCTTAATTCTGCCTTCTACATTCTTAATTCAAAAATGTTGTTCGCCCTTGGCGTTTGGTGTAGGGTAGGTTGTCTGTCAGAAGGCAGAATGTAGAAGGCAGAATGTAGAATTCTTAATTCTTAATTCTTAATTCTACATTCTTAATTCAAAAGGGACTCTAATGGTTGACTACCCATGATTGATTTCACAGTTGCTATCTGTACCTATAACGGCGAAACTCGTCTACCTAAGGTTTTAAAGCGATTACTGTATCAAATTAAAACCGACCATTTTGCTTGGGAAATTCTGATTATTGATAATAATAGTACTGATAATACCAGCAAAATTGTTGAGGAATATCAATCCTATCCAGGAGCTTATCCTATTCGATATTACTTTGAACCAAAACAGGGGATAGCATTTGCTCGACGCCGTGCTATCCAAGAGTCTAAAGGTGACTATGTCGGTTTTTTAGATGATGATAATATCCCTACTCCTGATTGGGTTAGTGCTGCCTATAATTTTGGTCATTCCCATCCAAAAGCTGGTGCTTATGGTAGTCAAATTTATGGAAACTATGAAGTTACACCACCGGAAAACTTTCAGCGAATTGCTTGTTTTATAGCTATCATAGAACGAGGTCAAGAGCCATTTTGTTATCAGCCTCGTCAAGGGTTATTTCCTGTCGGTGCGGGGTTAGTGATTCGTAAGCGAGCCTGGTTAAATAATGTTCCTGAACAGCCTTGGCTCAAGGGGGTATGTGCGACATCCCTATCTGCTAAAGGAGAAGATATAGAAACCTTATCGTATATTCAAAAAGCGGGTTGGGAAATTTGGCATAACCCTCAAATGTGTATTGAGCATCAAATCCCAAAATGGCGTTTGGAAAAAGACTATTTATTGAAATTATTTCGAGGTGTTGGGTTAAGTCGGTATCCCACTCGCATGTTGCGCTTTCAACATTGGCAAAAGCCTATCATGATTCTAGTTTACCTAATCAATGATTTGGGCAAGACTATCCTTCACCTGATTAGATATCGCCAACACCTCAAGACAGATTTAGTAGCAGCTTGCGAACTGGAACTTTTTGTGAATAGCTTGTTTAGTCCATTTTATCATTGGATTTTTGGGAATCAGTAATTAATGAATCATAAGGCAAAATGCTGGCATGTATGAATAGGGAATAGGGAATAGGGAATAGGGAACAGGAAACAGGAAACAGAGTGTGGGGAGAGGGGGTAGTGTGGGTAGTGTGGCGAGAGCGAAGAAGTAGTTTTCGATAATTGGGTATAATTACAAACATTTTTTTACTCCCTACTCCCTACTCCCTACTCCCTACTCCCTACTCCCTACTCCCTACTCCCTACTCCCTACTCCCTACTCCCTACTCCCTACTCCCTACTCCCTACTCCCTACTCCCTACTCCCTACTCCCT
>NZ_JAAHHZ010000440.1:0-3984 GCF_010672005.1 Moorena sp. SIO4A5
TGTCCGGTAATTGTTGCAGCTACCTTGGCGGTGGGAAATGCGATTATTACTGAGTCTACCTTGAGTTTTTTAGGCTTAGGGTTTCCCCCTGATGTTCCTACGTGGGGACGGATGCTATTTGATGCCCAAAATTATATTGAAATAGCGCCTCATATGGCAATTTTTCCGGGATTAGCGATTTTTTTAACAGTGCTGAGTATTAATTATATTGGGGATGGATTGAGGGATGCTTTGGATCCGCAAACTCGGAGAAAGTAGGGAGTAGGGAGTAGGGAGTAGGGAGTAGGGAGTAGGGAATGGGAGCATGTCACTTTTGCCGAACATTTGTACTAAGGTAATAGGTAATGGGTAATAGCGATGCAGCGCGGTCTTGGGGGTTTCCCCCATGAGCGACTGCATCAAGACGGTAATAGGTAATAGGTCTGAAGGGGAGCTAGTCCTGGATGAATATTTGTACATTATCTATAGCCCCCTCATGGGTAATTGCTTGCTCTACTGGAAAATAGTACTAATGTTTAAGCATTGCAAGACCTGCTCCCGTAGGGAATAGGGAAAATGTTGGGCTAACCACTCTACAGCAACTTGCCTAAGTGAAAAACTAGGATACTTGATAATATCTAGGTAAGCATTCAGGTGTAGGGGTTGACAAAGCCATCCCAATTACTCAAAGTCAGGAATCAGAGACAATTCGTGAGAACGCTCCCGCACTGCCAAGGAAAGAGATCGTCCTAAAAACTCAACAGCTGAACGACCCTGAGCCCGACAAGACTGAATCCCACTCAGCAATGTCGCCGAACGGATAAACCCATCCCAGGAACGAGACCCACCGGCTACTTTCCGCTTAGTAACCGCCAGACGCAATGACCGCTCTGCCCGATTGTTATCGGGGGGCACTTGGGGGTAGTCAAGGAAATACCACCATTGATCGGACTTGTTCCTCAAGGACTTCAACAACAGCCCAGCCGCATGACCGGCTTTTGGACTCCAGGTCTCAATTGCCTCAGTTACTCGCCTTTTGAAAGACTCAGCCCAAGAAGCATAAGCGGATGCCTCACGGGTTTCGCGCCACTGGCGGTGTTGGGCAAAGGCTTCATCAATGACGCCCTTGAAAAGCCTGACCCAAGGCTTGCTGATGAGGCGGTTTCAGACGAGTGACTTGCTTAAAATGTCGTCGCAGATGGGCTAAACATTTCTGCTGAGCCGTCACTTGATAGCCGTTATAGACACTGAAATCGTCTGAAATGAGGACTCCAGCAAAACTCTGACCAAGTAAGTGTTCCAGTTCAACTCGTGAGCGAGTGTCTCCAGCATGGAACAAACTATATCCTTCTCCCGAGAGTACCCACATCCATTCTTTAACTCCCTTGACCAACCACGGGGACTCGTCGGCGTGAACGTGAGGTTGGGTCTTCACCCACTCTTTCAACTCCTTCACTTGTGATGTCACAGCTAATGCCACCCGCCGCGTGGTCGATTCTAGAGTTCCTAAGCTCACCTCGATTTTCCCGAACTCTCGCAACCACTCTTGTTGCTTCTCATAAGACAAATGACCGTAGTGTCCCAACCAGGCCAGCATTCCTTGCAAGTTGGCTGACAAGTCTTGTCCGGGGATGACATTTTCCGGTAACTCCCCCCCAACCAGAGTTCCACAGTGGTGACACACCCGTCGCTTCTGCTGGTACTCTACAATTTCGATGGGACGCTCTACCAGTTGAGCCACGACATAGCTTCGGGTTGAGCAATCCCTACTTTCCCACTGATTTCCCTTACAGATCGGACAACTTTGAGGTTCGACTACTACATATCGGTCAACCCGCCCAAATCCTTTTCGGGTTTTCCCTTTGTGTCCTGGTTGTCCTCCTGGTTTTCGTTTCTGCGAATCTGATTCCTTCGACGGTTTTTTCTCTGACCTTCTGATTAAATCACTTGATGGGGGTTTTGATGAAGTCTGGCTGTCTTTGTTCAACAGACTTTTGAGGCGTTCCACCTCCCCAATCAGTTGTTCAATCACTTGTTGCTGTTGCAGGACCAGCTCCACCAGAACTGATTGGGGAAGCAGTTCCAGAGCTTCAAAGCTATTTGGGGTAGCTGGCGGTTTGATTTCCATGGTTCTACACTACTACTCATCCTTCCCTTTTTGTCAACCCCATCACCTGAATGCTTACATATCTAGGTTCATGGTTTCAAACCAAAACTCGACTAAAATACTCACGATACAAATGGCATCGAGGTACGACTCGATTACCCTGCTGCTCTACTAATCCCATACTATGTAGCTTGTAAATCTGGAGTGAATCTAATTCCACTGGCTCCCATGAAGTGACAACTTGCTGCAATGCTTTAGCTAATTCTGGTGCTTGTCGTAGTGCTTGCAAATGTCGTCGTAAATGGTTGCTGTAAATACCTGCTTCTGTGGCTGCTGCTTGTAACAATTCCTCTAATGTTATCTTTCCACATACAATTTCATATATTCCTAAACGTACTAGATAAGGATGTCCGCATACCATTTTCATGAGCTTTTCAACCTCACTATTGTTCCAATTAAGCCCATGGAAACAAGCTAAACTTTTTACTTGAATTGGGTCAAATTCTGTTAGTTCTAATGGTACTCCCGCATTGAAAGGAGATTGATTGATATCTAAGGGGATATAAACTTCCGTTGAATGGGCGACGACTAATCGCAGTTGTCTCCAGATATCAGCAATTTTTCCTTTTTCATGCCAGCTGCGTAGCATACCCAAAAAATCTTCAATGACCTCCCTATAGGAAAATAGACGATCTATATCATCTAATCCTAATACCAAAGGACAATTAATTTGGGGCAATAAATACTCTTCAAAGTACAGTGTACAGTTATCGTTGCTACCGAAAATTTCCGTATCCCAATAATTATCTAGCTGATTAGCTAACTTTAACTCCCGACTAACCTGTAGGCAAAGCGAGCGTAGAAACAGCTCCAAATTAGTCAAAACGGACTTATTGACGCTATTCAAACTCAGATACACTGTTTGAGCATTTTCCGAAGCAGCATGGTCTAACAGCTTCATGATCAAAGAGGTCTTACCCATTAACTTTGGGGCTTTAATCCGAATTAACGCCGCCGGTTTAACTACTGTTTTATAGCCAAGAGATTCAATCCCATCTCGTTCAATGTAAAAGGGAGAAGACGGTGCCACTGCACCTTCTGGAAAAGGGAATTCTGTTGCTGAAACACGGAGCGATGAGGGCAAGTTGATACTAGTCTGTACTTGTGTTTTAGCTCTCTCTAAGGCGACTTTAAAATTCTTTTTAGTTAACTTTTCCCCTAAAGCTTCAGACAGCTTTTTCCATAACTGATTGCCAATATCTTTGTTAAGGTACTCTGTACTATAGCCAGCTCGTTTGCCAATTTCTTCATAGGTTAGTCCTGCCCAAGAACCTTCAAGTACAAGTATTTCTATATCATTAAGGTGCTTTTGGGTCTTTTGGAAAAGCAGTTGTTCTGCTATTTCTTTTGCCTGCTGCCAAGTCAGTCCTGATTCTAAGTTACTCATTCTGAGTCGTTTCGGATGAAGACACAGATACCAGGGTAAGCGCAAGACAAATTGAGCCAAAATGCGATATAGGGCAAGAATTATGACCATATTAAGCCTTGATTCTCCGCACTATTGCATATTTATATCAATATTGTTGATAATAATGCCACCTTATTGATTCTTGCGTTTACCCTGAAACAGATACCAGTCTGGATTCTATTTTCTATATTACACGACTTGGCAAATTAAGGGTGAATCAAGGAGCCACAACAGGGTAATCTGAGAGACATCACAGTTAGAGAGTTAACCGGGTGTATCTCATATTTGTAAAAAAGAAGGGGGAGTGTGGGAAGTGTGGGGAGGGTGGGGAGGGTGGGGAGATAGGGAGATAGGGAGATAGGGAGATAGGGAGATGGGGGAAATTTTTATTAAGGGTAATGTCATATTCGTCAGTATCCCAAATTCGTTA
>NZ_JAAHHZ010000441.1:0-3976 GCF_010672005.1 Moorena sp. SIO4A5
TACTGACCATCGGCTGAGGTCCCAATCACTTGAACAGTAGAGTCGGCATCCACAATCAAATCTCCCCCGTCTCCTTTACCAAAAGTGGCAGCTGAAACAACTGCTCCATCAGAGACCATTAACTGCCCAGTGGTAATACTCAAATTTCCGGCATTTTTTTTCCCTAGAGTTTCAGTAGCCAAGCCGCTGGCAAACTGACCATCAGCTGAGGTACCAATCAGTTCAACCTTTGAATCAGCATCCACAGTCAAATTTCCCCCGTCCCCTTGACCCAAAGTGCTAGCTGAAACTTGTGCTCCATCTTTGACAATTAACTGCTCAGTAGTAATCTTCAACAACTCTCCCGCTTTTCCTGTTCCTTCAGCTTGAGTAAACAAGCCGCTGGCAAACTGACCATCGGCTGAGGTACCAATCACTTGAACCGTAGAGGAAGCATCGACAGTCAAATTTCCCCCGTCCCCTTCACCAAAAGTGCCAGCTGAAACTTGTGCTCCATCAGAGACCATTAACTGCCCAGTGGTAATATTCAAATTTCCTGTTTTTCCTGTCCCTTGAGTGGCAGTAAACAAGCCGCTGGCAATCCGACCATCGGCTGAGGTACCAATCACTTGAACAGTAGAGTCGGCATCCACAATCAAATCTCCCCCGTCCCCTTCACCCCTTGTGCCAGCTGAAACTCTTGCTCCATCAGAGACTATTAACTGCCCAGTGGTAATACTCACATTGTCGGCATTTCCTGTCCCAAAAGTTTCAGTAGACAAGCGGCTGGGAAACCGACCATCGGCTGACCTACCAATCACTTGAACCGTAGAAGAGGCATCCACACTCAAGCTTCCTCCCTCCCCTTCACCCCTTGTGACAGCTAAAACTTGTGCTCCATCTTTGAGAATTAACTGGCCAGTGGTAATACTCAAATCTCCCGCTTTTCCTGTCCCTTGAGTGATATTAAGCAAGCCGCTGGGAAACCGACCATCGGCTGAGGTACCAATCAGTTGAACCTTTGAGGAGGCATCCACAGTCAAATTTCCCCCATCCCCTTCACCCCTTGTGGCAGCTGAAACTTGTGCTCCATCAGAGACCATTAACTGCCCAGTGGTAATACTTACATCTCCCCCCTGTCCTGATCCAAATACATTTGTACTTATTCCAGAACCACCCTCAAGGCTGACCTGAGAAGCCCCAACCACTATTCCACCGCCACTTCCACTGCCGTTGGTACTCGCGAAAACCAAAGAGCGATCGCGTAAACTCACATTAGCCCCCTGCACCTGGATACTGCCACCACCTTCGCCACTGGTAGTAACAAGAGCAAATTCCGACAAACTAATATCCTGAAATTCTTGAACTGCTGAATAATCCAACACAAAACTACTATCCGTTGGGGTCAAGTTCACCACACCATTACCCACACTCCCCAGCTCAATCCTTCCATCCAATGCACCTAGAACACCACCAGGAATAGTAACCTCACCACCAATTAGCCCCAATGTTTGACCATCTGGTACCTGAAACAGACTAGACTGATTAGTAATACTCCCTGGATTGGAACCATATTGCAACCCAGAGGGAATATTAATCGTCAACAACGGTTTTCCATTCGGATTTTTAGTGCTGAAGACTGTCCCATCGTCAAACAACACACTATCAGCAGTACTCCCAAAAAATGAGCCTCCCAGATCTAGTCGGCTATTGGGACCGAAGAAAATACCATTTGGATTAATCAGAAACAAGTTAGCATTTCCCAACACTCCCAGAGTCCCCAAAATATTGGAAACCTTAGCTCCAGTTACCCGACTCAGGATGTTGGCAACTCCAGCTGGATTCGCAAAATAAACTCGCCCAAACTCGGCCACATTGAAATCCGAAAAGCTGTGGAATAGATTGCTTTCTCTAATCGCCCCACCTTCTATAAAATCGGCTAGGTTCCCGTTAACATTGACATTGGGCGTTACTATAGAACTTTCATTGCCGAGGGTATTATCTGGAGTGATTTGTCCTAATGCTGTAGTTGCAGCTAGTAGAGAATATAAAACAAAGGGACTTGCTTGCAGAAGTCCGTAAACCACAGCTTTCATGTTTATCAATCAAAATGCTCCCGATCTCTGGGATTATTTCATAAAATACCTGTTGATTCTGTTAAGTTTTATAGCGCTATGGGTAAGGCAAGAGGCAAGAGGCAAGAGGCAAAAGTGGAATGGGCATCAGGCGTGGAATGGGCATCTTGCCCGTTGCAATTGGAATGGGCATCATCGTGGAATGGGCATCTTGCCCGTTTCATTTTCCGGCGGGCTATCTCAACACTGGCGACCGAGAAGTGGTAACAACCAATGCATCAGCCATGGGTATAGGTGTTGACTATGGGAAATAATATTAAGTTATCTCCTGTAAAGGGGACCAAGAGCCAGCCTTCCAGCCTGACGAAAACTCTAAGGCTGGCTCTCCCCGTGGATTTTATTTTGTCCACAATTTTAGTTTACCACAAAAAATATATAATTATAGCATATTTTGAAAATTTTTGTAACAAATTTTTTTTGAGGGAGTCGGGAGCAGGCGGTGTAGGGTTTGTGATAGTGATTTTGTCTTGGGATTTAGCTGGGGGAAAGCGCGTTCGCTTTTAGCGGAAGCTTTGCTTCATCGCCTTTGGCGGAAGCTGAGGCCGTAGGCCACGCTTTGCGTTCGCGTAGCGTCGGCTTTGCCGAAACGCTTCATCGCATAACCACGCGCAGTGGTGCGTTACGGAACCCGGCGGGCTGTCCCAAGGCGGGCGAAGAGGCGGAAAATGAGGCCAAGCCCGCCCCTAACGCACCCTACTGGACTGTTGCCTGTTCCCGATTCCCGATTCCCGATTCCCGATTCCCGATTCTATTGCATTGTCGCCATCTCTAAAAGGGTGGTAAGGGGTGTCAGAGGGGTTAGAAAAACTATTGCAGCGATGCAGCGCGGTCTTGGGGGTTCCCCCCATGAGCGACTGCATCAAGACACTGTCACAATCTCTAGGTAGAGGGTGCTAAGGGGTGTAAAGATTGCAAGCATTGTAAAGGTTGGAAGGGGGGGTAAAAAAACTATTGCAGCGATGCACTAATGGGTTATAACAATTCCAAATTATCTGTACCTCATAGCTATGATAAACGCTATAAAGTAGTTACTATTAGTAATAAATTCAAAAGCATTTTTTAACGTGATATACTTATAGTAAATATCAAGGATCGGTAGTATAAGCCATGAGTAATAGTGACTTGTATAATCAGGATTTTTTTCTGTGGACTGATCTAACTTGTCAGCAACTTAAAACAAGAAACTTTGATGAGTTGGATATAGAAAATTTAATTGAGGAAATAGCCACCTTGGGACGATCCGATAAACGAGAGATTCAGAGCCGACTTAAGGTTTTGATGGAACACTTGCTTAAAAGGCAGTACGTGAATTCAGAGCCTGATTATCGAGGTTGGGAAAAAACAATCAATGAGCAGAGAGAACAGATTAATCTTTTGTTGTCTGAATCTCCCAGTCTCAAACCTTATCTTGAATCGGTCTTTTTGGATTGCTACAGATATCCACTCAAGGTCGTTAGCAAGGATTATCCATCTACTTGCTTCCCCCAGGATTGTCCTTTTACCCCTGATATCCTAGATCAAGATTAATCTTGTGGCATAACTACCACCGATTAGTACTTTTGTCTATCGATATATCATAACTAGTCCCGATTCCCGATTCCCGATTCCCGATTCCCTACTCCCTACTCCCTACTCCCTACTCCCTACTCCCTATTCTTCACAACCAATTTCCCAGCAAAATAAAAGCCGACCAGTAATAGGGGTGATTAAATTGCTCACTCTGCAACAGCTCCTGTTGAGCAAGACGCAGAGCTTCAGCCTTGGTAACCTGGCCTGTGGCTAACTTCTGGTAGAAGCGAGTCATTAACTCTGCAGTGGCTAGATCGTCCACATACCAGAGACTGGCAATAGTACTGCGTGCA
>NZ_JAAHHZ010000442.1:0-3964 GCF_010672005.1 Moorena sp. SIO4A5
CTCTTCTAGGGGTCGGGTTTGCACCGCCATCCGGATGAATAGTTGTAATCTTTCGGGGTTGTCCCCGCGAATTACCTAAGTCTTACCCCTCCTGGTAAAGGAGGCTCTTACTTAGAACAAGCCGCACATCCTGATTTAGTTGAGATATTGAAAGACCCTGACTTTCTAGTTGCGACTCGTCCGACATAGGTGCCGATTTTTTTGCCTTTGGTGACTACGGCACGAACAATATCGCCTGTCTGAAAACCTTTATGAAACTTGATTCTGGAGCAATGACGAGTGGGAAAGCCATATTTGTTAGTTCTACAGATTTGACGAGTGCCATGTCCTTTGGCGGTTATTATCAAAGGATTGGTTACTTCGATAATCAATGTTTCGACTTTCCCGACATTTGCCGCATCCAACCAATGAGTTTTCGGAAGATTTTGACGACACCTATTGAATTTGGTTAATCCGCCACTACCTACTTCAACAGGTAGCCCTGTTGACTTGAGATCGTGGTACAACTTCCATCGGGTTGAATTAACACAAGCCGCATCAGCCAGAGGGCGTTTAGCTTTACTCAGTATGCGTTTCAGGATACTAGGCTTGTTAGACAAGAAAAGTTCAATGTCTTGATTAGATTTCGCCTGGTTACATGGGTGACATGCAATCGCTAAATTAGAAACTCGATCAGAACCACCTTTGGACTTGGGTTTAATGTGCTCAATTTCTAATTGAGTTCCTGTTGTCCCACAATAAGCACATTTACGATTCCATTTTTCGAGTAAATATTCTCGAAGTTCATAACCGTAAAGTGTGCCCTGTTGATACTCAATTCCAGATATTTCAGGGTTTTCTAGTTTTTGAGTATCAAATTTAACCAATTCTTGAGAAATGCCTGCGACCGGACATAATTTAATCAGTTTCTTAGTCCAAGTTTCAATATTTTGAACTCTAGACATCAAGCTAGGAGCTAGCCAACCTTTTGGTCTGGTTCTATTAAGAAACCTGGGCTTGCGGTATCGAGTCTTGCGATTACGTCGGCTGCGTCTTAGCTGCCTACGAGAAGTCAAAGAATCTCGGATCTGGAAACCCCTATGTATAAGTTCGGCTCCCCAGACCACTCGTTCTCCTTGAACAATAGCAAAACCGCTTGTTTTTGCTCCAGGATCTATTTTGATTTTGTGATCGTGAGTTACTGGATCTATTATTTCCTCAGTCAAGATTATAGTGAATGGGTAACGGCGATAGACCTTTGCCTTGCCAGTTGATAATAAAATCCTGGCTCTTGCCGGTCTACATGGATCTAGTGGTTGTCGATTTTTGTTTAATACAAAGACACGCATAATTGTGTTTCCTCCTGTTGCCAGGGTAAAGTTAGCTTAGTCAATGTTATTTCTCGGTACTTTCCCAATCGCACTGGCTTAACTCAACTACACCTGTTTAACGACCGGGTTCTAGAGCTGGGGACTAGCTACGCATCCCTAGGTAGGAACTTTAACTCTTAAAAATAACGTAGCCCTCTAAAGGCTTAGACTGGTAAACTTTGAGCTTTAAAGCTCCCGCTATACTCGCGTTGTGAGTTAGCGGCGAGTTGTTTACGCTTCTGTTAAGAGAATTTCTGCGATCACAAATCCTATTGAAATCAAGCTAGTGAGTCCCAAAGCAATGTAGTGGTGGAAACCAGCAGTGTTTATACTAGACCCCATACGCTTTTCCCTAGGAAGCGGTAATGAAAAGCTCTGTGTTCTACTCCCTATTGTCACACCAGAACTCTCAGAAACCATAAATTTAGAGGTGTTACTATACCCTCGTAAAATCATCGCTTTATAGACTTGCTGGGATTGCTGGTAACTGCGCACCAAAAGTGTTCCGGTTAGGGACGCTAAAACTCTAAGGTTACGGTAACTACGGGCGAAGGATTCCAGTAACCAAGCAACTGGGTGACGTCCAAATTCCTGCCATGAAAGCTTTGGTCCTTTGCCACGAAAACCTCGCAGCTGCATTGCCCGCTTCATTTTAGCTAGGTCGTTACTAAATTGCTCAATATAGCGGTAAGACAACAGAGTCATATCCGCAACCAGTGAGGGCAGACCAAGCGATCGCATAGCTTTGATGTTGGTCAAAAAGGGTGCGGTGCCAAATAAAATCACACTAATGGTCAGAATACATAGGAAACGGGTGGCAATCAGCACTAGGGTTAGCAGTCCTTCCTGTCGCACGGCGATTGGACCAAGCTGGATGATCACGGTAGTGCCTACTGTGAAGGGGAGTAGCAGTGTGATCCCTAACAGAAACAATCCCGGATAGCGCAACCGATTCAACAGAAAGGACAGTGGCAGGCGAGAGACTCGATAAAAAATTAGGGTCAGAGCCACCATCCCTGGTAGCACTATCAAATGCTGTACAAAGGAAAACGCAAAAATTAGGGTCAATAGGGCAATTAGCTTGGCACGAGGTTCCCAACTGTGGATGGGGGAGTCCAAGTGAGCGTAGGCATCAAGTCCATGTTTCATTTAGTCATTGATTGTAATTGGTGATTGCTAATTGGGTCTAATCCACATAGGAGCCATAGGTTCTATCGCTCCACTTCACCCTTAATACTTCATACTTGATACTTCACCGTTCATCCTTTATATTTTCTCTATGACCTATGACTAACTTAGGATCAATCCCTAAGCGGCACTGGTTCCGCCGAGTGAGAAGCGAAAAGGACATGGGTGGGAAAATAGTTCGATCATACAACCACCTGCAAGGCTTTTCTCCTTCACATTCGACGGAACCAGTACCGGGCATCCTACCTGCGGTAAAAATATCAGAAGCAAGATGCCTGTTCCACAAAACTCTTGAAATCATTCCATTATTAAGCAACGCCGATATTTCTGCTATTCACATCGTTTCTCACGGTTCACCGGGGTGTTTGTATTTAGGGAATAGCCAACTTAGTCTAGATACTTTAACAAGACTCGCGGAATTCCCCACCCCTGCGACGGGTGGGGATGGATAGCGAGACGACAATTTGTGATGACAAACCATCACGATTTATGTTAGAACAGGACTTACGCGGTTAAGTTGATTTCGCCCCCCTAGCCCCCCAATTCTGGGGGGTAAAGATGTCAAAGTCCCCCAGAATTGGGGGATTTAGGGGGCAAATGCGTAAGTCCTGTAGAATAAAAGCGGTTGCTAACCCGCCTGACTGACTAAAAGGCTACCTTACAAAAAGTCTGATACTCTATCAGTTTTCAGACCATTAGGTGTACAAAGTACTAGCTCCAGATCAGGGAAGAGACAAGCCCCGGCTGGTTGACCATAGAGTCGTAATTCCAAGGTGAGTCTGTCGTAAAACGTTTGCGTCTGCGGAAGGCGGATGTCTGCCTGTGGACGCTGAGTAAGACCAATTCCAGTTCGCTGGTTGAGGCATCGGCGGATGAAGCGGGAAACCCTGGAGACGAATAAGACCGTCACTGATTTGAGTTGAGAGTTGGAAGCCCCAACCTCAGCGTTCGCGTAGCGTGGCCTACGGCCAAAGCAGGTTGGGGTACTTCACACCATTACCTCCCTCAATTAAAAACTTGGTCAACCAATGATTCAGCCACTCCTATTCTCCTCTACGGCTGCAATGTTGCTGCGGGAGATGCTGGTACAGAATTTTTGGAACGACTACACCAAATAACTGGTACTGAGATTGCGGCTTCTGGGAACCGCACGGGTAATGCTGCCTTGGGTGGTGATTGGAATCTAGAATGTTGTACGGGTCAGATTGCTGTAGATTCAGCATTTTTGCCAGAATTGATGGAAGTATATCAAGGAGTTTTTACTGTGTCCTTTAGCAACCCTAACAACTTTTCAGTAGGAACTAGGTTCTGTTGACATAGCTAACGTAACCAGATGAGAGCAGAGGCGAACTCTGCAAAACCCAGATAACATTCGTCAGTTTTATCAAAACGGCTAAAAACACGGCGATAGTATTTTAGCTTGTTAA
>NZ_JAAHHZ010000443.1:0-3963 GCF_010672005.1 Moorena sp. SIO4A5
TAGCATCAGTTTCAGTCCAGAAGGAAAAACTCTTGCTACTGCTGATCGATATGGAACCGTAAAACTCTGGGATGTGAAGACAGGAATGGAAATCCGCACCCTTCTAGGACATAGTGGTGCAGTCACTAGCCTCAGTTTTAGCCCCGACGGTACCATACTTGCCAGTGGTATAAGTGACGGGACAGTCAAACTCTGGTCTAAAGACGGTAAAGTACTCCAAACCCTCCAGAGTAGTGGTGCTGCCATCAACAGTGTTAGCTTCAGCCCTGATGGCAAGACTCTTGCTACTGCTAGTCAGGATAAAACTGTAATCTTGTGGAATATCGATCTAGCTCTAAGTAGTCTAGATGAGCTACTGCGACGTGGTTGCGATTGGGCTGGGGATTATCTAAGGTATAACCGGAATGTCAGTGAACGCGATCGCACTCTTTGTGAAGACATCAACTAAAAAGCGATCGCAGTCTTTGTCGAGGTATCAACTAAAAGGCGATTGACCTTTGGTCACGCTTTCGGCAAAGCCGACGCTGCGCGAACGCGAACGCATGAACCTCTGAGCCTCGCGGTTGAGACTCTGAACCTCTCCGTTGAGTCTGTGAAACTCACCGTTGAATATCTGAAACTCACCGTTGAACCTCTGAACCTCTCCGTTGAGTCTGTGAAACTCACCGTTGAACCTCTGAACCTCTCCGTTGAGTCTGTGAAACTCACCGTTGAACCTCTGAACCTCACCGTTGAACCTCTGAACCTCACCGTTGAACCTCTGAACCTCAACGTTGAACCTCTGAACCTCACCGTTGAGCCTCTGAACCTCACCGTTGAGCCTCTGAGCCTGATCAACCAACAGGATCCCAATACCTTCAGCCAGGGACTTCAGTGAAAAAAAATACCAATTAAAGTAGGGTGGGCAAAGTAATCTAGATTAGATTACTCAAAAGAACCAAACGCTTTTTGCCCATCCTACTCCGTAACTCTACCTAAAAGCCTACTACTTGTCGATGTTCCCAAAAGATGAAGAAACCACTGAACATAACGAAAGAAAAAACTAATTGACGGAATAATCTTTCACTAATCTTTTCCAGAACCAATCCTCCCAACCAATTCCCTGGAAAAGATGCCAGGCCGATCACAAGCCCATAACCGATGTAAGGAAGTTGTAACATTCCAAACACTCCGTAAGCTATCAGCTTAATGCAGTGAACAACTAATCTATCAATTGCTTGAGTTGCTAAAAGCTCCTCCTTCTTAAGACCGTAATTGATATAAAAAGGGGCAAGTATAGGCCCCATACTGCCAATTAAACCTGATAGAAAAGCATGGATAAATCCACCGGGAATAAAGTACCACATCTTTACGGTGAAAGATTGCTCATTCTTTTTCAAGAAAGAACTAATAGCTGAAATAATTAAGAATGCTGCCACAATAATAGTCAGCCATTCTAGATCTAGCTTGCTCAGGGTAAAAGCGCCTAATAATGCTCCCACCACTGCAGCTGGAATCTCCCACTTTAAGATTTTCCAATTGACGTTACTCCAGTAAACATAAATTCGCTCAGCGTTACCAAAGATTCCCCCAATCGTAATTATTGGTGGAATAGCCTGCGCCCCCAAAAAAATACCCACTATGGGCATAAGAATTAAGGAACTTCCTCCCCCAACAATGATACTGACAAACCAGCCCAGAACGCTAGTTAACGCTAAAAGCAATAGAAGCATTATGTTCTCTAATGGTTAAGTTTAAGTTTTCGAGTCAGTAGGTAGGTTTACAAGCAAGTGTTGAACTGTTTTTCCATCCGTAACCAATTCCAAAACAGCTATAATAAAAGACCCTGAACCAAACTTATAATTCTCAACAACGATCACCTGATGTAAACCTACTTAATCTACTCTATAACCTACTATATTTAAATTACAGCTCCGAAGCGACTAGCTTATGAATATGGGTTACTCGACTAACTTACTCGACTAACTGAATTGCCTCTCCACCAGAATATTTCTAGAACAACCCAAAAATATTGGCTTAGGCCCCTACAGAAGCGTAGCGGTTTTGGCTTTGAGCGATAAAATTTCTAGCTTGCTTGAGCATAGCTTGATCCAATGCCTGTTGGCAATCACTAGCGGCAAACGCTACATCGTGAGCTAGATCTAGATAGGGATAATCTTGCTTAATTTCCTCAGCCAAACGCTTGGCTGTATCAATGCGAACGTAAAGTTCTCCCCGCATTACTTGGTCATTCATCCAGGCTAGAGCTTGGCTTGAAAACATTCGGGGTGGGGACGCGGAACTAATCCTCGCATTCTTCCGAACACTTTCAAGATGTTGTTGACTAAACATGTCGATATTCGGCTTGCCCTGACTGTTGACCCAAGGTACAGCAACTGAGACATAGGCAGCGTCTTGAAAAGCGGCCTCCAGAGAAGGAGCACAGGTGACCCTTTCAGGGGGTATCGATCGTTCCAGCAACGTTATGTTTCGTCGCGCAGGATTTTGCAAAGAAGGACTGAAAAGATGAACATCTAGACCCAATATTAATGCGTTAAGGGCGATATTTTTCCCAATGTTTCCAACCCCAATCACCGCTATTTTACTATTGGGTTGAGCCTCATTTAACTTAAGCTGTTGAACTTGGTGCCTGGCCACATAAGGTGAATTGATCCCAGGTAAGTTACCAACACTGACAGATTGCTCATTTGCTGCTTGCCGATCGATCGCTCGCGTATCCACCCCCCGTCGAATGACTCGCAAACTACGAGTATGACCAACAGCTTGTCGCCAGGCATAGAGTGCGGTGCCGGGCACGGCGTTGTTCCCTGCAATCAGGACATCGGGTTGAAACGTGACCAGTACCTGACGTAAAACTTCAAGGCTAGGATCGTGTTCTTCATCAGGCTGTTGTTTGGTAGCAATGGTAGGAATATACAGGCACTCTTCGCCAGAATTTGGTGCATAGAATATAGGCTCGTCTACACCTGCAAGTTCTTTATTCAGTGGGTAATATACCTCACGCAATCCTAAATCGTCAGCTGTCTCTGGGTCAATGGGATGAGAGATAAGAATTTTAGACATTTTTACAGGAATAGACGGTCTTAAGTTATGGACTTCAAAGAAGCTGAACAAATCATACCAAGCCTAAAATAATTTTGCCAAGTCAAACCATACAGACAACAAGGGATAATCGTGTGTATTATATTACTTTTTTTCTACTCCACCTCGTTTGATCAACAAGCCTGAGCCAAATAGATAGCGAATACCTTGCTAATTATGGCTTTTAAGAATTTGCTTGTTGAGTGCGATCGCGGATTTCAAGAACAGCGATTGACCTGCATGTCACGCTTTAGGCTTTGCCGACGCTGCGCGTTCGCGAAGCGTGGCCTACGGCCAAACGCGATCGCACTCCCCTCCCCCGACACTTCTCTTTCCCTACAAAAGCCCCAAACTCTGATTAGACGTAAAACCAGGAAAGATTTGGGCTAAATTCGAGTCTCCAATCTCCATATGTTCCCTTAGCACAGGCATCAGCACCTCACGAAAATCCGTAGTTACTGCTAAATCACGTTTTTCATACAACTGGGATTCCGCCAAACCGGGCCACTCTCCATAGACCTTACCACCGCGAACTCCTCCACCCAAGACCCACATCACATTCCCGTGTCCATGGTCAGTACCCTTATTACCATTCTCTGCCAGGGTACGACCAAATTCTGACATGACCACAATTACAGTATTGGCATAAATCGGTTCTAACGCTTTGACTAGAGTAGCCAAGCCTTGTCCAATAGGCTTAAGTTTTCGAGCCAGCTGTCCTTGACTACCGCCCTGGTTAACATGGGTATCCCAGCCACCTAAGGCCAAAAATGCCAGTTGGGTCTTAGCATCCCCCACCATCAGCTTGGCTAATTTGCGGCTATCACCAACAAATTTAGAGGAAGGTGGTGCTCCCCGGTTAGCTGCCATCATTTCTTCCTT
>NZ_JAAHHZ010000444.1:0-3947 GCF_010672005.1 Moorena sp. SIO4A5
GAATTCAGTGCCGTTAGACTTTTTTGGGCTATTTCTCTAAAACTAGGGCGATAATAGTGCTCAAGAGACAGGGGATTACTTGATAGTGTATTACTTGATAGTGTAGACGGATATAGGACAAATTTACGTCCTGGATTGATAAATAAGTGAGGTATAGCAGCAATCATTCGCCCTTCGAGTAAGGCTTCGATATCTGGTGCCGGTAAAAGTAGGGCTATTGAAATTCTATCTTGCTGACTCATTATCTTACTGACTCATTAGTAAATATCTAGATCACTTACTATCAATTAATATCATCCCTGGCTTCAACTGTGTAACTCCTGTTAACTATAGCAGTTAAACATAAAAATTATATAATAATCCGTGTAGTAATTGTGATAATTGTTATCCGAATTTTCCTACTCCCTACTCCCTACTCCCTACTCCCTGTTTCCAGATCCGCTGTTCCTTTTGCTATATAGCTTCGTTGACTTAATCATCCTTTAACTTTACGCCTCTTCATCCACTGCCTCTTCAGGAATTTCGACCGATGGAGCACTCAAAATTTTTCGCAGTAATCGGTTATCTATTCCTAGCTTTGTGTTAGCGATAAAATCCTTAATCTGCTCTTCACTCAACTCATAGTCTTCACGACTGTCATAAACAGCGCGAATCGCAATTAAGGGCTTAACGTCCTCTGTTTTCAACACTACCCATTTTCCTCCTTGAGCCTTCAGGTTATTCCAACACTCTTGAGCCTTCTTGGCATTTGGACTTATATCTTTAGAGCGGACTAAACAACCACGGGTCAGATCATATTTTTTATAATCCCCAAGATGAGATAACCCAGCCGTTACCCTGTTTCCAACAGAGGCTTGGATCACCGCTAGTCCAATTTTGACCGTATTACCTTCTTGTTTACCAAGTATCTTTACCCCTAGGTATTTATTTTTGGGCTTAACCGGAGCTTCAATTTTTTCGATTGTGACTCCTGCCACTATCTGTCCGATGAGTTGGTTGAGGCCAAACTTAATCGCGTTAGTGAGTTGAGAGTCATCCTCCATGTACTCTTCATTGTCTATATTGTCAATATTTTTGATCTCGTTATTATAAGCAGAGCTAACGGGATTTATAGTAGGTCTATGGGATGAAACTTGCTGACCATTAAGTAATCCCCAGTTAGTTTGACACCATTTAAGAACATCTCTTGCTGTTGGTCGTTGTTTACCTAATTCTTTCAGTGTTTCTTCCCTAAAGGGATAAAACCGCTGAGGAGGAGTTAGTTTATTGTCAGCATAAAACCCTTTTAACCGTAGGGAAACTAGATCAATTATCTGATCAGAATTTAGAGGTTTTAATTCAACTTCTCGCTCCCCAATTCTGTCAACAACTGCATCATTTAACTCTAATGCTCTAATTTGATGTGTCCAAGTTTCAGGAAACATAGCCGTCAGCAGCACCCCCCGTTTAAGGCTATTGTATAAATCTGTTGCTAAGCTGGCAATAACTTGTGCTCTGCTAAACCCTGCATCATCACATTCTGTACCATCTAATTGATCAAAACATACCACCAAGGGATTGTAATCACTAATTAGGTCTAAAATATGACAAATTATATCGAAATGATCTTTGTCATCTTCCGAATCGTTGGGTAACTCCATTTCGTCAGCTTTTTTCTGGGATAAACTTTTCCCAGAAAGCCAGTTAATAGCATAAAGAGCATGCTGCTTTGATAATGTCCAGAAAATCCCTTTGATCAGATAGGGATTATCGATGTCGCTCTTGATTTCAAGAACTTTATCAGTCAGTTGTTCAATTAGCTTGGGATTCTTAGCCAAGGCATTGGGAAATACATTGACTAACTGCTGAGATGTGTAACTTCTTTTCATCGCCTCATTGGCTAAAGCAGTTCCTAACTCTTGCCACTGAGTCACCCCCTGGCTACCCACCTCCTTAAGACTTAATGCCAGGGTTTTCAAAAATTCTGGCTTGATCCGATTAAGGTCATTGTAATCGGTCATGTAGACAAACCAAGCACTGCCATCAGCTTGAAGTTGATGGCGAACCCTACTGAGCAAATGAGTTTTGCCTAACCCTTTGTTAGCCTTGATGGTAATGCCAATAACCTGACGCTCCCCGCTACGAACTTCTTCAATTGCCTTAAAAACAGCGTCGGAGGCATGAGCATTGATAGAAGTAACGTGAGGTAATTCTTTTTTCCATACATTTTGCTTCTTGACAACTGGCTCTTTGTTAAAAGGGTTTTCTTTTTTGATGGCATTGTGGAGTTGTTCAAGGGGAGATGAACTGTTAGTCATGAGCAACTGTTATTCATTTTGGTGTGAGGAAACGCTACAAACAGTCAACAGATATTTATTACAATAACCAGGCCAGCCTAGGATTATAGCCGCTTAGCATAGCAGCGTAATCCACTCAGTTCTGTTGTGATGGAATCTTCAATTTGGGATGGATCGCTATCGGGTAAGCTACCGCCTTGGAGTTGCAAAATATCCTTAGCCTGCATCTCCAACAACCACTCATTGAACTGGGAACGACTGACACTATCCCCAATTTCCCGTCTAATCCGATAAATCGGTACGAGATCATCAAGGTTATAGTCCTGATTTAGCTTGTCGTAGACCTCCAAGACCACCGACTCAAAGGTTTCATAAGAAGCGATCGCATTTTCCCCAGTTTGTCCAGCATCAGCCCCTGGGTCAAGGACTTTAGCCACTGAGCTTCTCTCTCGAATCCAATTTAGAACAGCCTTGACATCCTTGGCTCTGACCAGACTACCATCAAACTCAAAATCAGCGCTTTTGATGCCAGAATCTAGCACTTGCAAGCCTTGCTCTGTCAAAAACACATACTCGATTCGGGCTTTTTTTGTTTTCTTGATCGTCCCATCTGTTTCCAATGTTTTAAAGATGTCAGTATAATCACCAGACCTCTCATTATTCAGTTTTACTGTATCACTTAAGTCTTTTCTTTTCACCTCCTGCTTTGATCCCCCTAGATCCCACAAGTGTAGTAGCAGACGAGTTGTAGCTTGGGCTGGGGTACCTCGTAACCCTTTCTTATTTTCTTTCTTCTTTTCTGCTTCAGGGTTTGTTGACATTTCCGTTTGTTCTGTTTGTTCTACTGTTGACATTTCCGTTTGTTCTACTGTTGACATTTCCATTTGTTCTAGGTATTTAGTTCTAGGTATTGAGTAGGTCAGATTATGGCTTGTCACCTCTATATCCAGTGATAGCCTAACCAATAGTATGATGCCAATTCGGCAGGATTTAGTGAGAAGCTGTAAATTTTTATGGCTACCCTAGCCTAAGGCCAGCCAAATTAAGCGTCTACCTTTGTATAGCCCTAAAATGACATTTTGAGGACATTTTGAGGGCTAAAAGTAATAGCTAAGTTAATCACAGGTCCGCAATCACAATTTCCCATGGTATTGCCCCTTGGGTTGCATCGGAATTGCGAAATCTTACTCACTTGCCTCTAGGATCAGAATTTCCAAACTATCCAGTCTTTCCCCCCAGAAAGCGATCGCATTTACTGGGACAATCTCAAATTCTGGCAGCTTGAGTAGAGCAAGGTAGTCGAGTCTCGATATTATATCACTTCTGTTCAGTCTAGGTTGCTTTCAACTATTATTTCTGTGCTATTTCTGTGTCCCCTGTGCTGCCTCTGCTCACTCTGCCGTGATCGGATCACACTTCTGTAACTAAATAGGTTTGAGCCAAATCAGCTGGACTCATGGACTCATAAGGTTCAAAAGGCTGATGAATCCAAGGATTATCTGGCAAATAATCCACATAGTAATCAGGAGCAATCCCAGAACAGGCTTTATACCAGATCACAGCAGTACGAATCTCCTCAATTTCTGTACCATAATGACTATAAAGCCATTTAATCCCCTCTCGTAGACTAATACCAGAATCCACTAAATCATCCACCAACAGGATCCGATT
>NZ_JAAHHZ010000445.1:0-3938 GCF_010672005.1 Moorena sp. SIO4A5
GGAGATTTAAAGAGCTAATTCTATAATAATTTAACAAACAAAGTTATATTTTTCCACCCTATTAAAAGAGTTGGCTTTTCCGTCGCTTTTCGTGTATGCAGTTGAATTTTTCGCTATTTATCTTTAGAAAAATGAGAATTATTACATTTACCTATTCGTTCCTAAATTTAGGATATCGCTGCTAATATCTTAAGTTTAAAACTGTTGTCGCGATTGCCTAAAATATTGTTCATGCTTGAAGAGAAGTCGATAGGGAGCAGGTCAAAGTTGCCGAACATTTGTACTATGTACCATGAGAGCAAGCTTAAACCCATGAGGGGGCTATAGATAATGTACAAATATTCTGCATAAGTGACATGCTCCCCCTATTACCTATTACCCATTACCTATTACCCATTACCTATTACCCATTACCCAGATAAGCGTACAAATGTTCTGCATAAGTGACATGCTCCCAAGTCGATATCTGTTATTATTGATCAGTGTTGAGAATTAAAAAATAAATATCTATATTAACTAACAATAGTGCAGTTATGGCCAAAGTTATTATTATTGGTGCAGGTGGAGTGGGTAATGTTGTTACTCAAAAATGCGCCCAGTTGCAAGATGTTTTCTTGGAGATTCTCCTAGCAAATCGGACTAAATAAAAATGCGATCACATTGCCGCTACTATTGCCCATCCCTCATTACAAACAGCCCAAGTCGATGCAGATAACGTTGCAGAAATAGTGGCACTCATTAAGGATTTTCAGCCTGACATAGTTATCAACGTAGCTCTACCGTATCAAGACTTACCGATTATGGATGCGTGCTTAGAAACAGGAGTAAATTATCTCGATACTGCTAACTACGAACCTCCTGATGAAGCCAAATTTGAGTATAAATGGCAGTGGGATTACCACGAAAGATATAAACAAGCTGGGATTATGGCTGTGCTTGGATGCGGATTCGATCCTGGAGTAACAGGGGTATTTACAGCCTATGCCCTAAAGCACCACTTTGATGAGATTCACTATCTAGATATTGTAGATTGTAATGCCGGAGATCACGGTCATCCTTTCGCTACTAATTTTAATCCGGAGATTAATATCAGAGAGATTACCCAAAAAGGAAAATACTATGAAAACTCCAATTGGGTAGAGGTTGAGCCGTTCTCAGTGCATCGGTCAATCAATTATCCAGAGATTGGCCAGAGGGAGTCATACCTGTTGTATCATGAAGAGCTTGAGTCTTTAGTAAAACACATTCCCACCATTAAACGGGCTCGCTTTTGGATGACTTTCAGTGAAAGTTATCTGACACACCTGCAAGTTCTCCAGAATGTAGGATTAACTAGTATTGAACCAATTGAGTATGAAGGGCATCAAATCGTCCCCTTGCAATTCCTCAAAGCTGTTCTACCTGCACCATCTTCACTAGGTGAGAACTATGAAGGTCAAACATCTATTGGCTGCCATATTCGAGGAATAAAAGACGGAAAACCAAAAACCTACTATATCTACAATAACTGTGACCATGCAAAAGCTTATCAAGAAGTAGGGGCACAAGCTGTTGCTTATACAACAGGAGTACCTGCAATGCTTGGTGCAATGCTAGTCTTAACTGGCGAATGGCAAGGTGAGGGAGTCTTTAATGTGGAACAACTTAACCCTGATCCTTTTTTGGCAAAGCTGGGAACCTATGGTTTACCTTGGCATGAGTCAATTAACAACTCAGAAGAATTTGGGGATTAATCAGCAAGATGATTGATTATTCCCAAATCCCATCCCCCTGCTATGTGCTTGAGTCCGAAAAGCTGATTGAGAATCTTGAGTTAATTGACTCGGTTCAGAAAAAAGCAGGAATTACGATCATTCTTGCCTTGAAGGGGTTTGCGATGTTCAGTGCCTTTCCCATTGTCAAACAATACTTACAAGGTACTACTGCTAGCTCTCTGTTTGAAGCAAGGCTAGGGCGAGAAGAGTTTGGTAAAGAGCTCCACCTTTACTTGCTTGCCTACCAGGAAAAAGAATTTCCAGAACTGATTCAAGGGGCAACACATATCTCGTTTAACTCCCTAAGCCAATGGGAGCGATTTAAAGAAAAAACTCTCTTGACCCAAGTATCACCGGGTCTGCGCATTAATCCAGAGTATTCTCCGGTGGAACCGGAGATCTATAATCCCTCGTCTCCCTTATCTCGTCTAGGAATACGCGCTGAAAAATTAGGTGATAAATTACCGGAGGGCATTGAAGGGTTACATTGCCACAACTTATGTGAAAGCGACTCACAGGCTTTAGCACGTACTTTAGAGCAGATTGAAACCCTGTTTGGGCATCACCTTCCCCAGATCAAGTGGCTTAATTTAGGGGGAGGACATCTGATCACCTCTAAAAGCTATGATATCGAACACCTAATCGAAGTTTTGACCCGTTTTAAATCCCGTTATCCTCACTTGCATATTTATCTGGAGCCTGGATCGGCAGTGGCATGGGAAACTGGGGTACTCCGAGCAACAGTTCTTGATCTGATTGAAACTTCAAACCTGATTATTGCCATGCTTGACGTCTCATTTACCGCTCATATGCCTGATTGTTTGGAGATGCCTTATAAACCTCGCATTCGAGGTGCAAGAGATCCGCAACAGAAAGAGCCTAGATACCGGATGGGGGGTCTTACCTGCCTTGCAGGAGACTTTATGGGCATGGGAGATTACTACTTTGAAACGCCTTTGCAGGTTGGTGACACAATTGTTTTTGAAGATATGATTCACTATACGATGGTGAAGACTTCTATGTTTAATGGCGTAAAACATCCAGCAATTGGCATTGTCCGCACTGATGGTACTTTTAACTTGGTTAGAGAATTTGGCTACGAAGATTATAAGAGTCGATTATCTTAGGCAAATTGCCATGGGAACTAACCCAAATCATGGGTTATACTAAATCCGCTTTTGAAAGTATCACTAGGTATAAATTATCCAATTTTTTGACTTGTGGCAAACTTGTGTAACTAAAACAAATGAATCAAGCCAGTTTTAATCCTAATGAGATTACTGTGCCCAATGGTTGCTTCTTTGGTTTTCCCTATTCGGTGGAAGAGGCTGCAATTGTTATTTTACCTGTACCTTGGGATGTCACTACATCTTATCGAGAAGCTACAGTCAATGGTCCCCAAGCAATTTTAGATGCTTCACTGCAGTTAGATTGGTACGACTTTGATCTACCCCAAGCTTGGCAAACTAAGTGCGGGACTATACCCATTAACTCAGATATTCAAGATAAAAATCGCGCCATGCGAGCTATTGCTAAGGAGATTATTGGAGATATGGAAACAGGTGGTAATGTTGATGATGATGCGATCGCCAAACAGTTAGTAACGGTTAATCAAGCCTCAGCTACTCTGAACCATTGGGTTTATACTCAAGCGTTAGAATTGCTCGAGCAAGGCAAACTAGTCGGTGTCGTTGGTGGAGATCACAGTGTACCTCTTGGCTTAATGCAAGCCTTAGCACAAAAACACGAAACATATGGTATTTTACAAATTGATGCCCATGCAGATCTAAGGCTTGCCTACGAGGGTTTTACTTATTCCCATGCCTCGATCATGCACAATGCTTTGAGCATACCTCAAATTAGTCGCTTAGTTCAGGTGGGCATTCGAGATGTTTGTGAAGCAGAAATGGCAATGGTGAATAGTGATAGCCGAATTGTCATGTTTGATGACTGGAAGCTTAAAGCCAACGCTTATGAAGGCATCACTTGGGCAGCTCAGTGCGATAAAATTATCTCTAATTTACCTGACAAGGTTTATATTAGCTTTGATATTGACGGTTTAAATCCTTCCTATTGTCCCCATACAGGTACTCCTGTACCAGGTGGCTTGGAGTTTAATGAAGCAATTTACTTGTTGCGATTACTAGTTAAAACAGGTAAAACAATTATTGGTTTTGATTTGTG
>NZ_JAAHHZ010000446.1:0-3934 GCF_010672005.1 Moorena sp. SIO4A5
TTGGCTGAATATTGAGACTCTTGGCCTTTGGCTTTGAACTCTAGAATAATCACCGAATATCGACCTCCTTAACCTTGACCAACGGTCACGCTACGCGAACGGTTACGCTACGCAAAGGATATATTTTTATATAAACAATTTCTTATAAAAATGTCAAGTACTAGCCAAGATTTTTCTCACGGCGACTAAAGTCGCTGGGCACTTTCATCCCCGCTCTAAAGATACGGGGCTTTCAGTGTTGTAATTTCTAGTAATTAAGAGTCAACCGCCAAAAAAAAACATCAGTTAGGTAAAATTGTATCGTTAACAGCTTCCTAGATAGCTACAGGGTGAAACCTCTAAAAGATTTCTGTCTAAGTGTTGTTGATCGCGAATTGATGCCAACTGCGCTGAGGGTGGCTTTGGTGGTTGGCTCAGTTCTGTTTGTGATCAACCATGGTTCTGCTCTCCTACAAGGACAGATGAATCGAGAGCGATGGATTTCAGGGGGTTTAACCTATATAGTTCCCTACTTGGTCAACATTCATGGTCAGTACACCATGCGTTCTAGGCAAACCGCTCGAAGAGGAAAAGCAGATTCTAATCGCAATTCTGGTTAATTACGATAACAGCGATGTCAAAACCTTGCTTTTGGTACAATGCCCAGCTAATTGAGGGTAACTCCCTGAGCCTGACCATTGATGAGCCAGGATTTATATATGGCGCTACAGTTTTCACCACCCTACGGGTTTACCATCAGTCCTTAGATCACCCACTAACCCATTGGACTAATCATTGCCATCGCCTCCAATCGAGTCTACAAGCATTTGGTTGGCAACAGCCGGATTGGGAGCAATTGCGCCAAGGAGCACAATCACTGATCACCCTTTACCCAGTGCTGAGAATTACCCTATTCCCCGATGGACGAGAATTGATTATGGGTCGTCCTCTGCCAGCACATTTAGCCCAGTGGCAAGAACAGGGTATCACTGCTTGGGTAGCCGAGTCCCCCTCCGTAAAATTTCATCGCTGCTTACCTACTCACAAGACCGGGAATTACCTATCTCCATGGCTGGCGAAGCAAATGGCGCAAAATATGGGAGCACTCGAAGCGATTCTGGTAGATAATTACGGGAATTGGCTGGAAACTAGCACAGGTAACTTATGGGGATGGGGAGATGGTCAGTGGTGGACACCACCAGTGGAAGCTGGAATTTTACCAGGTGTGATGCGATCGCATTTAATTGAGTGGCTGACTGGCCAAAATCAGAGAGTTCGTCAGGAACCTTGGTCACCCGAGTTGGTAAGACAGTTGGAAGCGATCGCATACACTAACTGCGTGGTGGAGGTTGTTCCCATTCACCGGGTGATTCAAGGAAATTCTGAACGAGTTTATGACCCACTACATCCAGTTTTACGGAATTCCCAAAAGCTGAAAGCCCCGTGTTTTTAAACCGGGTCAGAAGTTACCGCAAAAACAAGGCAGCCTTTATGGTTGGGAGGCTTGGCTGAAAAGGGTTAAAACTTTATGATTAAGGCTGCCTTATTTTAAGGTTTCGTCTCCGGGATGAAAGCTCGCAGCGACTTTAGTCGCCGTGAGGAAAATTTTGATTAGCACTTTACGCTTTTATACAATTATGATTATATAAAAATCTATCGTTCGCGTAGGGTAACCAAAGGTTAAGGAGGTCGATATTCGGTGATTATTCTAGAGTTCAAAGCCAAAGGCCAAGAGTCTCAATATTCAGCCATAGACGAAGCTATCCGGACTGTTAAGTTTATCCGAAATAGCTGCATCCGTTTGTGGCTAGATAATAAAGGGACAGGGAAAAGCGACCTTAGTCGGTACTCAAAAATACTGGCAAAAGAGTTCCCTTTTGCCAATGAATTAAACTCTACTGCTCGTCAGGCTGCGTCTGAGAGGGCATGGTCATCGATTGTTCGCTTCTACGATAATTGCCAGAAAAAAGTCCCAGGCAAGAAGGGTTTTCCAAGGTTCCAAAAACTTGCTCGGTCTGTCGAATACAAGAAGTCAGGATGGAAATTATCTCCTGACAAAAAGTCTATAACCTTCACAGACAAAAAAGGGATTGGAAAGCTTAAGCTCAAAGGCACCTGGGACTTGTGGCGCTTCGACAAGAAGCAAATTAATCGGGTTCGGATAGTCAAGCGAGCTGATGGGTACTACGTTCAATTCTGCGTTGCAGTTAACGTGAAAGAGGAAGTAGAGCACACAGGCGAGATGGTTGGCCTAGATGTAGGAATCAAAGAGTTCTACACAGACTCCAATGGTCATTCTGAACCCAATCCCCGATTCTACAGAAAAGGGGAGAAACGTTTAAAGTTTTATCAGCGCCGGGTTTCTCGGAAAAAGAAAGGCTCATCCAATCGCAAAAAAGCGGTTAATAGGCTAAGTAGACAGCATCTTAAAATAAGTAGGCAGCGTCAAGAACATGCAAAGAGACTTGCACGTTGCGTAATCCGTTCGCGTAGCGTCGGCTTCGCCGAATCTAACGATCTGGTCGCCTACGTTCGCGCAGCGTGCCGAAGGCAAGATTTAAGAGTTAAAAATCTGGTAAAAAATCACTGTCTCGCCAAGTCTATTAACGACGCAGGTTGGTATCAATTCAGGAAATGGCTGGAACATTTTGGAACTAAATTTGACAGGATAACTGTTGCAGTAAATCCTGCCTATACTAGTCAAAACTGTTCTGAATGTGGTGAGGTAGTCAAGAAATCCCTTTCTACTAGGACTCATGTCTGTGAATGCGGATGTGAACTTGATAGAGACCACAACGCCGCCATCAACATCCGCAATAGAGCCATAAGTACGACGGGGCACGTCGGAACTTGGATTATTAATCCGAACGCTTCAGGAGATTTGGCCTCTACTGTTCTTGATTCCGGTCAGGTTCAGCAAGTCGAGTCGATGAATGAAGAATCCCCGCGTCTAATGACCGGGGAGTGTCAACCAATTAGCTAACGTCTCAACAAAAAAAACGGATGACAATTACCCTGAATAAAAATCTCCCCCATCTCCCCACCTCCCTATCTCCCCCTCTCCCCACCCTCCACACACTTCCTTTAGTTATAGATTTACCACAAAAAGATACACCCTCTTAAGCCCTTACTGGGAGACCCTCCTCACTACGCGATCGCTGAGTTTTCAGCAAAGAAATATTAGTAGTTAACAAGAAACTGGCAAAGCTAGCAATAGCAATAATTGGAAGAATCGAGGTATCAGACAGAACGCTAAGAATAACGGTACTACTGACCGGTGTTTTGGTGACCGCAACATTCACCGCTGCCATCAGGCAAAGCATAGCAATGGTGGGGTGAATTCCGGGTAAGGCGATGGAGATAGCTAAACCTAGATTAGCACCGATGAAAAATAGAGGAAAGATAAATCCGCCTCTAAACCCACCGTGGAGGGTAAAACTGATCGCAAACATTTTTGCCAAAGCAATCCCCAGTAACATGGTTACCCCCAAAGTGGGACCTTGTTCAATCACTGTTTCAATTTGCTCCTCACTAAAAAATAGGGTTTGGGGAAAGAATACAGCAATCAACCCGATCGATAATCCGCCTAGTGTAGCTAGCAAAATGTGCCGATGTTCAATCGATTTAATCCAAGACTTGGTAAAGCGAAAGATATAGATAAACACGATAGCTGCTAATCCACCAGCAACCCCGAGTAATCCACCCTCAATTAAATTTAGCCAGGACAGAGTAGGTAACGTATCAAAAAGGTTAAAGCGGTAAATTCCTCCCACATCTAAGCCAGTACCAAAGCGGAAAACAGAGAAGCTAAAAATTGACGCGACAATCGCTGGTACGATGGCTTCATAGTATTCCAGACTCCGGCGGTGGGGAATTTCTAGGGCAAACAATGCCCCCCCGATCGGCGCACCAAAAAAGGCACCAAGAGCAGCACTCATCCCGCAGAAGGTCAATA
>NZ_JAAHHZ010000447.1:0-3933 GCF_010672005.1 Moorena sp. SIO4A5
TTGATTGTTTAGCTAGTCTAAGCCGTCCCGATTTTCTTAACCATCTTCCTCAATTAGCTCCTTTAATCATCGAGCTTGGGAGTGTTGAAGCCCTAAGAGAAACGGTGGCAGCGGTTGATGATGTTAGCCGATGGTGGAAGTAGGGAGTAGGGAGTAGGGAGTAGGGAGTAGGGAGTAGGGAGTAGGCAATAGGCATGCTAGCAATAGTTTTCCATCAATGTTATGGATATTTCAATAGACTGAGTGCTGATATAAAGCGATAATCTCGTTGATTTTTACTGAGTAGAGGAATTTGATTTTCAATAGCGGTAGCAGCAATTAGAGCGTCTGGGATTAGGAGTCCATGACTGAGATAGTAACTACCCATCAACTGTTCGGCTTTGAGGGATATCTGAGGATTGAGTTGAATGATATAAAACTGCCTGAGGAATTTATCCAAAGAGTCTAATTCTTGTTTATTTCGACAACCAACAATTAATTATAGTTTAGTAATAATACTGATTTTCAATAGAGATGTTTTAGATTCTCTTACCAGGCGTTATTTAGCAATTGAGTCGTTATTGGCAAGATCAATCAAAATATCAGTGTCGATTAGAATTGCTTCCATTTTAGCCCTGCCAATGCTGTTGTCGAATTCTTCTCACCCATTCGCTACTATTTTGAGTATCTTGTCGATCACGACCCATACCAATAAAAGGTTGATTGTCTAATTCCAGAGGGTGAAGAGATGGCGTTTTTTTCGTTAAATACAGTTTTTTGAACACTTCAATGATATCGGCAATAATTTTTTGAGCATCTTCTGGTAGTTCTTGAATATCTTTTGTTAGTTGTTCTAGGTCACGCATAAGTCTTGGTTCGGGCGTAGTCAGTTAACTACTCTAATTTTACAGTATTTATCAATGGGCTGAGGTACTTGGTTTTAGGGAACAGCGAATAAAAGAACAGCAGATCTGGGAGTAGCGATGCCGCTTGTTTCCTCGCCCCTGCCGCTAAACCCGATAGCAGTTGTCAATTGGTTGAGGTACAAAACCCCATTGACAACTGCCTTGTGCTTTGGGTGCATCTCCTAAAAGCTGTTTGACCTGGTGGGTGGAATGGGCATCTTGTTGTGGAATGGGCATCTTGTTGTGGAATGGGCATCTTGTTGTGGAATGGGCATCTTGTTGTGGAATGGGCATCTTGTTGTGGAATGGGCATCTTGTTGTGGAATGGGCATCTTGTTGTGGAATGGGCATCTTGCCCGTTTCAATTTTCGGAGCGGACTGTCCCAAAATTGGCTACCGAGAAAATGAGGGCGAGCCCGTCCCTAAAGCACCCTACGCAACTTCTGCATTCTCCATTCTGCATTCTTAATTCTACATTCTTCATTCTCCATTCTGCCTTACTGTTACTTCCACAAAATTTTAGGGAACTATCTAAGTATCACTTAGAGATTGCTTAATCTAGATTCCTTAATCAAGCCAAGCAAATCTCTCTAAGTAGGTAGGCATAATTATTACCGCTGTGACATATAAACCACAGTCAATCTTTGCTGGAAAAAGTTCTGATGGCTGGGTTTATTTTTTTTACATACTTATCTCTGGCAACAGTTATATACTCTCAAAGAAACCTCTAGTTTTTTGTCAATTACTGTCCACTATTACCTGTTCACTGTTCCCTGAAATAAATCTAATCTTACCAATCTAAGCTGCTATGAAAATAATGCACAATGGTCTCCAAGACCTACTCCTGATTAATTTTTACTCTCAGGAAATTAAGCTCGATTTTTTGTCCATTGAAATTCCTATCCCTGATTCCATCAAAAATTTTACTAACCTGTTTCCCTATAGGATAGGATTACACTTACGTCGGGAATATCGTCATATTGCTATGGGCATAAGGTCTTTGACGAGTGAAGAGCGTCAAGACTATGATGGACTTTTTCTCTTTGAAATTTATCTCCAAAATATCTATTTACTTCTCCCATTACTGGCATGGCATCGCAAACCCGTTTGGATTTGTCTTCACTGGAATCAACAATTAGCTATGCACAGTACTTTAAAGTTTTTGGGCTTAATGTACCTCAAGTTTTTCCTCAAGTATTTTAACCTTAAGGCAGTTTTATTTGAAATGGATGATGAGGTTTTACCCAAACGGTTTAGATTACCAGCGTCTGCCAAAGTAAAAATACCGATGCCAATCAGGAGCGATGCTTACCCCAATTTAAAGCCAGGAGAAAGGCTGCCTACCGATAAAAAAATTAAAATCGGTGTGGTTGGCATGATTCGTAAAGATAAGCCAATCGCTAAGATAATTGAAATCTTGAAAGACTATACTAAATTATCTGACCAGAAATGTGAGCTAGTGCTTGGGGTACCATTTTGGCAGAAGCCTAAGGATTTAGATAACTTGGGAGTCAAAATGTATGATACAACTACTGAAAAACAATATCTTGATTTGTTAAATGAGGTAGATATTTTAGTAGCCCATTACGAAAAACATCGCTATTACTACCGTACCAGTGGTGTATTGAGTGATGCCGCTTGCTGTGGTTGCTATGTAATTACTTCTGATTATCCAGTACTCCGGCATCAAGTTAATTGGCCAGTCTCTGTGGGTTCAACCTTTAAAACCTTTGATGAAATCCCATCATTACTTGATGAAGCTATCTCTTATATTCGGGAGCATGGTCAGGATAACCAGTGGCTTTGGCGAGAAAAAAGAACAGCGGAGGAAATAGCAACTGTTTTTAGCAAAGGGAGTAGGGAATAGGGAGTAGGGAGTAGGGAGTAGGGAGTAGGGTGGGCAAAAACAGTGCGTAGGGTGCGTTAGGGGCGGACTTGCACTCATTTTCCGCTTCGTAGCCAGCGTTGCGATAGTCCGCCCCGTAACGCACCACCTAAGGGAATAGGGAATAGGGAGTAGGGAGTAGGGAGTAGGGTGGGCAAAAACAATTTGGTTCTTGTGAGTATTCGAGATTAGATTACTTTGCCCACCCTACTTTATTTACTTCAAGAGTTGCGCACTTGTGCCAATATCGCTTCTATCTGTTCTAGGGGCACGGCACCAGAGAAGGCTTCACCATTCATAACAAAGAAAGGTGTGCCGCTCAGTCCCAATAGTTGTGCTAGCTGCATGTCTTCTGCAATGGCACGATCAGCTGCGTTCCGGTCTCGGTTAAACTGCTCTAGGTCTAAATCTAGGTCTTGGGCAATGGCAAGATATAACTCTTCTCCTAATTGCTTTTGATTAGCGAATAGAGCATCATGGTACTGCCAGAATTTGCCTTGTTGAGTGGCGGCCCAAGCTGCTTGAGCGGCTGGGAGGGCTTGGGGATGAATTCCCGTCAGGGGGAAGTGTTTGTAAACTAAGGTAACTTCATCCCCATGGTTTGCTATAAACTCCTTGACGGTGTCGTGAGCTCTGGCACAGAAGGGACACTGAAAGTCTGAGAATTCTACTAGCACAATTTTATCTTCAATGGCGCTAGTGGTGGGGGAGGAACCAATGAAGGCTTGGGGATTGGTTTTGAAGCCCTGCAAGATTGCTTGCTGTTGCTGCTGGCTTTCCCGTTCCAGTTGCTGCTGGTATCTCTGGACCGATTCTAGGATTACTTCTGGGTGCTTGCGGATGACTTCGAGTATTTGTTGTTCTAGTTGAGGACTAATTTTGGAGGCTGCTGTGGCTGGCAGTGACCAGGTTGAGAAGGACAGGAGTAGTACTAATCCTGTCAGTGATAGGGCTTTCTGGAGAATGGTAAGGAGCTTAGTGACCATGATTTTCTTAAATGGAACCAAGGCATAGGGTATCTCACATGAAGCAACATCGGCAACGGATTGGTATAGCGCTACGCGCAAGGCAATAGGCATGCTAGCAATAGGCAAAAGTTGCGTGGGAAAATGAAACAGGCAAGATGCCTGTTCCACCGCGCAAGATGCCCGTTACACCCACCGG
>NZ_JAAHHZ010000448.1:0-3930 GCF_010672005.1 Moorena sp. SIO4A5
AACCAAAACGGCCAACAATTTGGGCAACAGCTCTAGTTAGTTTGATCTCAGTAGGACTAATTACGCCCCAGCCCACAGTGGGAGAAACTACTATTGCCCAACAACAGGAATCAGCACAAGAACAACTCGCCAAAGCTAAGCAACTGAATCAGCAAGTTATTGATCTTAATGAGCAAGGGAAATATTCGGAAGCGATTCCCCTCGCCCAGGAAGCTTTGATAATTCGACAGCAAGTGCTTGGGGAAGAACACGCAGATGTGGCAGAAAGCCTCAATAATCTGGGGTTACTCTACAAATCAATGGGGAGATACCAACAGGCTGAACCCTTGTATACCGAAGCCTTGGAGATGACGAGACGGTTGCTGGGGAACCAACACCCAGATGTGGCATTAAGCCTGAATAATCTGGCGACACTCTACTATTCCATGGGAAGGTACCAACAGGCGGAACCCTTGTTAACCGAAGCCTTGGAGATGAGGAGACGGTTGCTGGGCAAGGAACACCCTGATGTGGCAACCAGCCTCAATAATCTGGCGGGACTCTACGAATCCATGGGAAGGTACTCAGAAGCCGAACCCTTGTTAACCCAAGCCTTGGAGATGATGAGAAGGTTGCTGGGCAACGAACACCCTTCTGTGGCAACTAGCCTCAATAATCTGGCTTTCCTCTACCAATCCATGGGAAGGTACCAACAGGCGGAACCCTTGTATACCCAATCCTTGGAGATGTGGAGACGGTTATTGGGTAAAGAACACCCAGATGTGGCAACTAGCCTGAATAATCTGGCTTTACTCTACCAATTAATGGGAAGGTACGAGCAGGCGGAACCCTTGTTAACCCAAGCTTTGGAGATGTGGAGAAGGTTACTGGGTAAAGAACACCCATCTGTGGCAAGCAGCCTTAATAATCTGGCTTTACTCTACCAATTAATGGGAAGGTACCAACAGGCGGAACCCTTGTATACCCAATCCTTGGAGATGTATAGACGGTTGCTGGGGCAGGAACACCCCTCTGTGGCAAAAAGCCTCAATAATCTGGCGGCACTCTACCAATCCATGGGAAGGTACCAACAGGCGGAACCCTTGTTAACCCAAGCCTTGGAGATGTGGAAACGGTTATTGGGTAAAGAACACCCAGATGTGGCATTAAGCCTAAATAATCTGGCTTTACTCTACCAATTAATGGGAAGATACCAACAGGCGGAACCCTTGTATACCCAAGCTTTGGAGATGTGGAGACGGTTACTGGGTAAAGAACACCCATTAGTGGCAAAAAGTCTCAATAATCTGGCGGCACTCTACCAATTAATGGGAAGGTACCAACAGGCGGAACCCTTGTTAACCCAAGCCTTGGAGATGTATAGACCTTTGCTGGGGGAGGAACACCCAGATGTGGCATTAAGCCTCAACAATCTGGCTTTACTCTACCAATCAATGGGAAGGTACCAACAGGCGGAACCCTTGTTAACCCAAGCTTTGGAGATGAACAGACGGTTGCTGGGGAACCAACACCCAGATGTGGCATTAAACCTCAATAATTTAGCTGTTTTACATCACAGTCAAGGAAACATTCCGCAAGCTCTGGAGTTTCTTGAAGCAGGATTAAATATCCAAGAACTCAATCTAGAACGTAATCTCGTTTCTGGTGCTGAAAAGCAAAAACGAGACTACATGAAAACTATTTCTGGGACAAGAGATAGAGCTATTTCTCTACACCTAAATTCAGCTCCTGATGATGAAAAAGCAGCTCGTCTAGCGTTAACAACTATACTTCGTCGCAAAGGTCGTTTACTGGATTTCTTGACCCATAGTCAGCAACTGTTGCGTAAACGCTTAGATTTCCAAAGCCAAAAATTACTAGACCGACTAAACAATACTCGCACCCAACTCGCTAACCTCACCTACAACCGACCGGATAAGCTTTCCCTTGAAGAATATCGTAATCAACTCAATGAATTAACTAATCAGGAACAGGAACTAGTCGCAAAAATTAGTCGGCGCAGTCGTGAATTTGCCCAAATCAATCAACCAGTCACCATCGAAACCATTCAACAACTCATTCCATTGGATACGGCACTGGTAGAATTTGTAGAGTACAAACCCTTCAATCCCCAAAAGAGTAGCTGGGGTAATCCCCGTTATGCCGCCTATGTACTCCGTTCTCAAGGCGCACCCCAAGGCATTGATTTAGGGGAAGTAGATGCTTTGAAACCTCTGTGGGAGATACTTGAATTATCCCTTCAAGACCGAAAAACTCGCATCCCTCAGTTAAAACAAGCAGCCCGCAATCTGGATCAGAAGCTGATGGCGAAAGTCCGTGCTTTGTTGGGAAATAGCCGCAGGATTTTACTGTCTCCAGACGGCTACCTCAACCTCATCCCTTTTGAAGCTTTAGTAGATCAAGACAACCGGTATTTAGTAGAAAGCTATGGTTTTACCTATCTCACCTCCGGTAGGGATTTACTGAGATTATCCAATCCTAATCGCAAGCTCACCCAACCAGTACTTTTGGGAGCACCAGATTTTGATAATTCGGCTCAAACTACTGCCCTTGGGGAGGAAAACCAGATAGTAGCAACCCGCAGTTTACGTGACTTTAATCCTTCAGAGTTGAGCTTATCCCCTTTACCGGGTACTCTTGAGGAAGTAAACGCGATCGCAAAGATGCTGGGTGTGGAGCCCTTGTTGGGTGCTCAAGCTAATGAAGCAGCATTGAAACAGGTTACTCGTCCCAGAATACTACATATCGCTACCCATGGTTTCTTCCAAAACAGACCTGAAAAGGAAGAGTTGACTAATGGGGATAATGCCTTACTTTGGTCATGGTTAGCATTAGCAGGAATTAAGAACAACAAGCCAGACAATGATTTAGAAGATGGCATCTTCACAGCCTTAGAAGCAACCGGATTAAATTTATCAGGTACAAAGCTAGTGGTGTTATCAGCCTGTGATACAGGTTTAGGCAATATCAGTGCTGGCGAAGGAATATATGGATTGCGTCGAGCGTTGGTAATTGCCGGGTCAGAAAGCCAAGTCATTAGTTTGTGGAACGTGAATGATGAGGCTACGAAGTATCTAATGGTGTCTTATTATCAAGGATTGAAGGATAACCAAGGGCGTTCTGAAGCTTTGCGAAGGGTTCAGTTACAAATGCTAGGAAGTCCACAGTATCAGCATCCCATTTATTGGGCGAGTTTTATTCCTTCTGGGAATTGGCGCTCTATGGTTGAGGAGTAGGGAATCGGGAGTCGGGAGTCGGGAGTCGGGAGTCGGGAATAGGGAGTAGGGAGTAGGGAGTAGGGAGTAGGGAGTAGGGCATGTTGGTGGAATAGGCATCTTAGTGGAACGGGCATGTTGGTGGAACGGGCATCTTGCCCGTATCCTGCCACAACCTGACAACCAAATAACCTTCAACCAAATAACCTTCAACCAAATAACCTTCAACCAAATAACCTTCAACCTTCAACCTTCAACCAAATAACCTTCAACCAAATAACCTTCAACCTTCAATCTTCAACCTTCAACCTTACAACCTTCAACTATTCCCGCTCATCCCTAGATTCTTCACCTATAAGATCACCTAGATCAAAAATAATCACGAATTTAGCATCAGGCATAAGCCGTTTCAGAGCTTGCATATGCCCCTCAGCATCAGAGCGATTGCGGTAACGACCAACAACAATTCGTTGCATTTTGGGCAACAGGCGAACGATTGCCCACGGATGTAGGCGATTGGCATAAGTCATAATAAATCAGGTCCTTTTCATAAGGGATTTAAAGCCAGCCTTGTGACCGTCGAAAATCCTTAGGCTGGCTTTTGTCATGGAACATTGCTAGTGTTTGATGACGTGATTTTATTATAACATAAAAATAAACCTATATTATAACATATTTTTAGAATTTTTGTTAAAAATTTTTTAGGCAGCAGGGA
>NZ_JAAHHZ010000449.1:0-3918 GCF_010672005.1 Moorena sp. SIO4A5
GCAAAGACCATCCCTACATGGTTCCCAATCCTGACATTCCCCTCAAGCTTTACAGTGACTATGCTCAACAGTGGAGTGATGATATTTATGAGGATGTGATGACCTGTGTCAACATTGCCCAGTCCGCAGGCATGGAAACCCTAGTTCTAGACCAAACCCGCCCGGATATTGGCTTAAATGTGGTCAAGGTGGTTGTACCAGGGATGCGCCATTTTTGGGCAAGATTCGCCCCCGGTCGGTTGTATGATGTCCCCGTTAAGTTAGGCTTGTTGGCGAAACCCTTAAGGGAAGATCAACTTAATCCGATCCCGATGATTTTGTAGGAATTAAGAATTAAGAATTAAGAATTAAGAATTAAGAATTAAGAATCGGGAATCGGGAGTCGGGAGTCGGGAATCGGGAATCGGGAACAGGGAACAGGGAACGGGGAACAGGGAACAGTGGACAAGAATTCTCTCCCCATCTCCCTATCTCCCCATCTCCCCATCTCCCCATCTCCCCACACTTCCCACACTTCCCACACTTCCCACACTTCCCACTCCCTCGGTGCGCTTTCCGTAGGCGAATTAAATTCGCCACGGGTCGCACCGCTCCCGATTCCCGACTCCCGATTCCCGACTCCCGAACTCAGCTAGTAGCCGGGAAACTGCCACCAATGAAGTGAATATCACTGAAGGTTTCGATCCACAGACGAGCGCCACAATCGAGGGGATGATCGGGATTATAGACAATCTTACAAGGACCGAGGATTTCGACTTCGTTGCCGTAGAGATTGGTACCCTTTCGTTTTACTGAAATCACTGGCTTCCGCTCTTGAGGGCTTTTGTGCATATTCGAGCCAATGTGATTGCGGTTGACATTAATCTTCGCTAAAGCCGGGGGACGACTAGTCTGCCATTTGCCCTTCGGTCCACGGGAGCCTTTGGTAATTTGTGGCAAATGGTTGAACAGAGGAATAATCCAGAATTTCCCACTTTTATAAGCACCCCGAACCCGACCCTTCTCTAGGAGTTGGCGCAATCGCCGAGACGAAATTCCTAACAGAGATGCGGCTTCAGTAGTACCAACACACTTGTTCATCAGTGGACTCCCCCTTAACTATTCCGATAATACTAGTTTAATAGGAAAAAAGAGAATTGGCAATTTTGGGGAATCGGGAATCGGGAATCGGGAATCGGGAATCGGGAATAGACGGAAGAGTTTGGGATACGGTCGTGGATGCGTTCGCGTAGCGTGGCCTACGGCCAATCGCGTAGCGGCTCCAAAGAAGCATCCCGTAGCGTGACCCAAAGGCCAAGGTCAATCCCCCGTAGCGTGACCGTTCCCCTAGCGTGCATGCCTTTTGGCCAAGGTCAATCGCACTCTATAGCTCTAATCACGAGTAAGGTAAACAGGATTTTTTCCCAAACTCCCGATTCCCGACTCCCGATTCCCGACTCCCGATTCCCTAATTTTGTTACAAAAATTAAAAAATTATGTTATAATATTAAATTTTTGTGCTATAGTAAAACTGTGGTCGTTAAACGTCCATGGGAAGAGCCAGCCAACGGATTTTGCGAGGCCGGTGTGGCTGGCTCTTGGTCCCCCAGTACAAGGATTGGGTAAGTCGGCGGGATTACTCCCGCTTCGTCCCCAAAGCACCGTGCGAACAAGTCTCCAAGTACACGGCGCGACCAATTCCTTTAGAACTCATTTATCACTACCACCTCTTTTCTTTGATTTATGGGTTTGTACCTTTTGGTTTTTGTTCCGTTTCAAAGAGGGTTTCTTTATCCCGGCTCTCAGCATTTCCTGTATGTCGGGATTGGTGGCACCCAAGGCGTGAATGGAATGGTGGCAGTTAGCGTGTAGATATACTAAATTATCGTTTCTATCCTGACCACCCAGATGTTTTGGTATTATGTGATGTATATGTATCTCATCACTTGCCCCGAGGGGTTGATTGCAGACAGGACAGAGATAGTTCTGTTTGTTTGCTATTTTATCCTTACCTGCTGAAAATCTTCCCTTGGCCGTTTTTTCCCTTTGTTTAGCTTTGCGCTCTTCCCAGTATCCTATGAGGTTAGGGTCATCTGGGCTATTTGTATGTTGAATTAGGGTGTGGCGCTTGATGGGAATCCATGCAAGTTTATGTAGATATACATCTTTTGAGGATTTGTCTCCAAATACCCATTTGTCATCCCTGCCTGGACAGGATTTTCCGAAGTATTTCTGCGATATCCATTTCCAGGATTTGTTCGGGTGTTTCCGTTTTCCCCATCTTTTGAGTTTCCAGAATATGTAATTGTCCAAAGTGTTGAAGGTCTCCTGTGCTACCACTCCATCATGATAGTTACCCCATCCTATAATTTTGGGATTGAGTTTCTTAATGACTAGGTCTTGTGGTACACTTTTGAGTTTTTTAAACTCTGTCTTCAGGTTGTCTTTGAATTTCTTTATATTCTTTTTGGAGGGTTTGATGAGGGTAACCAATCCGGTTTTTCGTGCGGTAGTTTGATATTTTCGGAAGTTCCATCCCAAGAAATCAAAGCCTTGGGTGAGGTGTCGAATGTGGGTTTTTTCCTTGGAGAGTTTCAATCCTTTTTTGATTAACCATTCTTGTATGATTATCTTGGCGTTCGCTGCATCTTCTTCGTTTTCTGTTAGAACTACGAAGTCATCAGCAAAGCGGATATATGCTCTTTTAGATATATTTTCCCAGAATCCGCCAGATTTCCTCCTATTATCTTTACGCCACTTGTATTTGATTCCCAATTCTTCCTCAATGCCCTGTAGTGCGATATTGGCCAGAAGGGGGCTGATTATTCCTCCTTGTGGTGTGCCTGATTCAGATTCGTAGAATACATTCTTGTCGATGTATCCTGCTTTAAGCCATTGGGCTATTAGTTTTTTGGCTGGGAAGTTACCTAATGTCTCAAGAAGTGGTTTATGGGCAATATTATCAAAGCATCCAGAGATGTCTGCATCTAAAACCCACCACTTCCGGTTATTTTCACCTTTGATGTTATTGAATATCCTTTGTCTTGCGTCATGGGTACTTCTGCCAGGTCTGAAACCGTATGATGATGGTTCAAATTTGGCTTCCCAATGAGGCTCTAATGCGTTCTTGACGATGCCTTGTATACATCTGTCAATCATGCCAGGTATTCCTAGTGGGCGTTTTTTACCATTAGGTTTGGGAATATATACACGTTTAGTTGGGATTGGTTTGCAAGCCTTGTAGTGTTTAAGAGCATCGACCAGCTCTCCCCTGAGTGTTGGGTTTAGGTTTGCTATTTTATCTATCCCAGGGGTATTTTTGCCTTTATTGATTTGGGCGGCTTGTCTAACGGAAATGAGTATATTGGAATAGCTACGTAACATTAATCGTTGTAGCTTGTTTACCTTTTTCCAGTTGCCTTCACGAGTCGCGAGGAATATTCTACGTCTCAACTTCCTGACTTCCCTGTAGGCTTTCTTCCAATTGATGGAGTGCCAATCGGTAGTTTGTTCAGTTACGATACCGTTTTCCTTTGAATTCGGTTCTATCTTTTCCATTACAATTAAGGAATAATCTGTATTATGTTCCTCCCTCGGAATCAGTTCTGAAATTCAGCACTCTGCACGAGTTGAGGGAAAATCCCTCTATCCAACCGGTTATACGCGCTATCACGCTTTTCCGTCGGTTTTCACCCTGTTGGCTTTAGCTTGGTTCAGACTTTTACCGGACCGAGAGTTATACCTCCTCTTGCGATTCGGCTACCCTATCTATCGACCTAAGGTAGGGACTCAATCTCGGCTTACCCGGTTACACACAAGGAAGATGCGAACTATAGGTTGTCGTCTCTACGCCGAGTCCGTGGAGTTCTCAGTTATCCAATATCTACTGGATTAACTCTTGGAGCTATTACTCCCATTACCGCTTTAGTAGGAGATAGG